>DVLP01000355.1 GCA_018715445.1 Candidatus Avipropionibacterium avicola
CCGTGGAAGGCCGATATCAGCAGGAAGGGCGTCGCCACGTCATCGATCGGGTCCATGACCGCGGAGTCTACCCAGTTGTCGACAACCGGGTTGTCCATATATGGTCAACCATGTTGTCCAATTCGAGAGGAACCAGGATGCCCCACCTCACCACCGCCACGACCCGCCGCTTCGACATGCACGACGTCACCTTCACCTCGTACGCCTCGAGCGCCACCGGCGCGACCCGACTGGCGGCGTGGCGGGTCGACGTACCCCCGGGCACGCCCGGTCAGGTCCACGCCATGTCCCAGGAGGAGTGCCTGACGGTGCTCACCGGTTCCCTCGACGTGGAGATCGACGACGAGGCCTTCACCGCCCGGGCCGGTGATGCCGTCCTGGTGCCCGCCGGCGCCGCCTTCCGGGTCAGCAACCGGACGGACGAACCGGCAGCAGCTTGGGTCACCACCCTGCTCGGGATGACCGCCACCATGGCCGACGGCGCTCCGGTCACCCCACCGTGGGCGCAGTGATCTGATCGCATCAGCCCTCGAACCGCCCCCTCGACGGAGGCGGCCGATCGTGGTGTGATGGTGCGATCCAGAGCAGTCCCCGCCGAGGAGAACCATGATGCGTCTTGCTCGTCCCGCCATCGTCTGGCGTGCTGCCGTCTGCCTGTTGGCCCTGGTGGTCACCGGTCTGACCGCGGCCACCAGTGCCCACGCCGCCCCTGATCGTCGCACCGACTCACTGCGCGTGTTGTCCTACAACATCCATCACGGAGCCGGCGTCGACGGCGTCCTCGACCTCGAGCGGATCGCCAGCGACATCGAGGCCAGTGGTGCCGAGGTGATCGGACTGCAGGAGGTCGACAACCACTGGGGCGAACGCAGCGACTGGGTCGACCAGGCGGCGTGGCTCGCCGACCGTCTCGGCATGTACCACGTCTTCGGCGCCAACCTCGACCTGCCGCCGGCGGAGGGACAGACCCACCGCCAGCAGTACGGCACCGCGATCCTCAGCCGCTACCCGATCACCCGCAGCAGCAACCGGCTGCTGACCAGCATCGAGTACCCCGAGCGGCCGACCGAGCAGCGGGGCCTGCTGCACGCCGAGATCGACGTCCGCAACTCCAAGATCGACGTCTACTCGACGCACCTGGACCACCAGCGGACCGAGCAGCGACTGCTGCAGGCCCAGGAGGTGCGTTCGGTCATCGACATCCACCGCGGCACCGCGATCCTCACCGGCGACATGAATGCCGACCCGGGCACTGAGGAGATCGACCTGCTCACCAGCGAGCCCTTCGTCGATTCCTTTGCCGGCAGCGACGGCGACTTCACCTATCCGGCCGAGGCGCCCAAGGCCCGGATCGACTACCTGATCGGCTACGACGTGCTGTCCATCACCGATGCCGAGGTGTACGACAGCCAGGCCTCGGACCACCGACCGCTCGGCGCCACGGTCACCTTCCGGCGACCGCAGCGCTGATCCCTCACTCGTCCTTGGCGAACTTCTCCAGGCCTTCGGTGCTGCCGTCGGCGATCGTGGAGAACAGTTCCTTGGCCCCCTCCTCGTCCCAGGAGAGCGCCGCCCCGGCCGGGGTGGAGATGTTGCCGGCGATCGGCACCGTCAGGTTGAGCCCGTCATCGGAGTTGAGGGCCAGCATGGCCTTGGCCATCGCCGGCATGTCGCCCAGTCCGGTGGTCTCGCCGAGGGTGAGTGCTCCGGCCACGGCATGGTTCAGCTTCCAGTACCGAACCGGGTTGAGCACCGACTCCGCGGAGGCGGCCTTGGTGGCGACGGCGCCGATCATCTGACGCTGTCGCTTGACCCGGCCCAGGTCGCCCTCGGGGTCGGCGTAGCGCATCCGGACGTAGCCGAGGGCGTTCGCGCCGTCGAGCGTCTGGCAGCCGGCCTCCAGGTCGAGGTGGGAGTTCTTGTCCTCGATGGCATCGGGCAGACACATCTCGATCCCGTCGAGGGCATCGATGATCGAGACGAAGCCGCCGAAGCCGATCTCGACGTAGTGGTCCATCCGCAGCCCGGTTGCCTGTTCGACGGTCTCGGTGAGCAGCTTGGCGCCACCGAAGGCGTACGCGGCGTTGATCTTGTTCATCCCGTGCCCGGGGATGGAGACATAGGAGTCGCGCGGCAGCGAGACCAGGGCTGGCTCCCCGTCCGGCGGGACGTACAGGATCATCATCGTGTCGGTGCGCTGGCCCTCGGCGTCGCCGGTGCCGAGCTTCTTCTTGTCCTTCTTGGACAGACCTTCCCGCGAGTCCGAACCGACCAACAGATAGGTACGCCCCGGCTGATCGGCGGGACGGCCGCCGGCGGGCTGGTCGTCGACCGATTCGACATTGCTCCAGGCCACCAACGGGACCGCGACCAGGTAGGCCAGGAAGGCCACCACGACCAGCAGCACCAGGACGCCGAGGGTACGACCCGGCCGGCGGCGACGTCGCCGTCGCTGGCGCTCGGGGCCGGAGCCCCCCGACCCGCCCCGACCGCCACCACCGGGGTCGGCCGGGGGGCGCGGCGCCGGCACGGGTTGGACCGGGCGGGATGCGTCGGCGGAGCTGCCCGACCTGGCTCCACCGTCACCGGAGCGGCCCGCGCTGGGTTGGCCCGCGCTGGATTGGCCCGTGCGGGACCCGCCCGAGCGGGGCTGCCGTGCGAGCGCCTCGGCTTCGTCGGGTGAGAAAGCCCGGGTGCGTTCGACACCGGCCCGCTCAGCGGCGGTCTTGGGGCGTTCTCGCCGGTAGAGCCAGTCGAGATCGTCGTCTCCTGCCATGGCGACCAGCGTAGCGCCGGGGGTCGAGCCGGCCGGGAACCCTCGACGGGGGCGGGGCCTACCCCTCGACGGGCTCGGGGGTCGTACCACTCGGCGGGCTCGGGGGTCGTGCCCCTCGACCGGCTCGGGGGTCGTGGGGGTGGGTTGACCGTGTCTCGGCGTGGCGACTGCGGACCCGGCCGCGACGGTGACCATACTTGCCACGGACCGTGATCCTCGGCTTGGTCACGGCCCTCTTCCCCGACAGCCGACCGGAAGGCTTCCCCTTGCCGTCTGACCGCGTGCCGTCCGAGCGCTCCGAGGCAACGTCCACGGCCAGCCCGTCCCGTGACCGCACCCGCCGTCGCCTGCCGACCGCGGTGGAGCGCAGCGCCGACCGCGTGAGCCTGCGCCGCGGCGTGACGGGCGTCCTGCTCACCGTGGTGCTGCCCGGCTCGGTGCAGATCGCCGCCGGCAACAAGTCGGTCGGCCGTACGGCGCTGCGCGTCTGGCTCGGCCTGTGGCTCCTGGCGGCGGTCGCCCTGGTGATCGGACTGGTCCGTCGCGACGTGCTGGTGAGCCTGGCGGCCAGCGGCTGGTTCCTGGTGATCGTCCAGTACGGCGTGCTGGTGCTGGGGATCGCGATGTCGCTGCTGCTGATCGATGCCTGGCGGTTGGGTCGACCCACCGACATGGCGCCGCGGCACCGGCTCGGTTTCGTGCTGCTCACCTTCGTCCTGATCGGGGCCGTGATGACCGCGTCGGTGGTGGTCTCCCGCACCGTCGCCTCCCATCGTGCCCTGGTCGACCACCTCTTCGCCGGTGGCGGCGACTCCACCACCGAGACCGGCCGCTACAACATCCTGCTGCTCGGTGCCGACGCCGGGGACTCCCGGGTCGGGTTGCGCCCGGACTCCATCACGGTGGCCAGCGTCGCGGCCGACACCGGCCGTACGGTGCTGTTCAGCCTGCCGCGCAACCTGGAGGACGTCCCGTTCCCCGACGGCAGCCCGATGAAGCAGGAGTTCCCCGACGGGTTCACCTGTGAGAACCACGAGTGCATGCTGAACGGCATCTACACCTGGGCCTCCGAGCATCCCGAGCTGTATCCCGACGCCGACGATCCGGGCGCCCAGGCCACCAAGGAGGCGGTGGAGAACCTCCTCGGGCTCAAGATCAACTACTACGCGATGGTCGACCTCAAGGGCTTCGAGTCCCTGATCGACGCGGTCGGTGGGATCCGGATGGACATCAATGAGCGGGTGCCGATCGGGGGAGGCACCTCGCCGATCTCGGGCTGGATCGAGCCGGGGGAGAACGTCCACCTCGACGGCTTCCACGCCCTGTGGTTCGCCCGGTCCCGCGAGGGTGCCAGCGACTACGTACGGATGGAGCGCCAGAAGTGCGTGATGGCGGCGATGCTGCAACAGCTCGACCCGGTGACCGTGCTCACCAAGTTCAGCGACATCGCCAAGGCCGGTGAGGAGATCGCGGTCACCGACGTGCCCCAGTCGAAGACCGGCGGACTGGTTGAGCTGGCGATGAAGGCCCGCGACCACAAGATCAGCAGCGTCGCCTTCACCCCTCCGTTGATCTATCCCGGCAGCCCGGACTTCGCCAAGATGCGTGAGGTGGTGGCCAACCGGATCGCCAAGTCCGAGGCCAAGGACCATCCCAGTGCGACGCCGACACCGGACGGGTCCCCGACACCGACCGAGCCGAGCAGTCCACCGACGTCGGCCAATCCACCCAGCTCACCCTCCGACGGGGGAGCGACCAGTGGGGGCATCTCCTCCCCACCCAGCGCCAGTTCCAGTCAGGGCAACGAGTCCGAGGACCTCGACGAGGTCTGCCGTGCCCGCTGATCGCGGCCATGACACGATGAGCCCCATGTCGCAGGAGAGTGACCGCAGCACCTGGCCCGGGATCAGCGTGGTGATGCCGGTCGTGAACGAGGAGCCCTATCTCGCCGACGCGGTGGAGCGGATCATCACCCAGGGCTACCCCGGCGACCTGGAACTGATCATCGCGGTCGGACCGAGCCGGGACCGTACCGCCGAGATCGCCGCCGAGCTCGCCGCCACCCGGCCCGGCGTCGTGGTGGTGGACAACCCGGTCGGCAAGACCCCCCACGGACTGAACCGGGCCATTGCCCGTGCCCAGCACCCGGTGATCGTGCGGGCCGACGGCCACGGTGAGCTCGGTCCGGACTACCTCACCACCGCCGTCGAGCTGCTCGAGCGGACCGGGGCGGTCAACGTCGGCGGCGTGATGGACGCTCGGGGCCGTACGGGGTTCCAGGAGGCGGCCGCGGCCGCGTACACCAGCCGACTCGGGCTGGGCGGTGGGGCCTTCCACCACGAGGATTCCCCGGAAGGGCCGGCCGAGACCGTCTTCCTCGGCGTCTTCCGTGCCGAGGCGTTGCGCGAGGTGGGCGGCTTCGACGAGGACTTCCACCGGGCCCAGGACTGGGAGCTGAACCTGCGGCTGCGCCGGGCCGGCGGCCTGATCTGGTTCTCCCCACGCCTCACGGTGCGCTACTACCCCCGCTCCAGCCCGGCAGCGCTGGCCCGACAGTTCTACCTGACCGGCAAGTGGCGTCGTGAGGTCATCCGGCGCCATCCCGAGACCGCGAGCCTGCGTTACCTCGCCCCACCGGTCGCGGTCATCGGCATCGCCACCGGGACCGCGGTGGGTCTGGCCGGACTGGTCGGGCGGCACTGGACGCGACTGGGGCTGCTCGCCCCGCTGCTCTACGTCCTGGGGGTGCTGGCCGGATCGACGCTGCCCAAGGGATTGTCGCCGCAGGCCCGCGCCTGGTTGCCGGCGGTGTACGCGATCATGCACCTGTGCTGGGGCGCTGGGTTCCTGGTCGGCCTGAGCGACGCGCAGCGGCGGGCCTGAATCGGTCCGCACCCCCGTCCACTAGGGTCGGGGCGTGCGCTATGTCGTGATCCTGGCCGGTGGTTCCGGTACGAGGCTGTGGCCGTTGTCCCGCAAGGGGATGCCGAAGCAACTCCTGGAGTTGGTGGGCGGGGTCAGCCTGCTCCGGATGGCGTACGAACGGGTGGCGCGGGTGGTGCCGGCCGAACGCATCCTGGTCTGCACCGGTGCCTCGTACGCCGACGTCGTGGCCGAGCAGTTGCCCGAGCTCGCGCCGGAGAACCTGCTGGGCGAGCCCGTCGGGCGCGACTCGCTCAACGCCATCGCCTGGTCGGCCGCGGTGCTGGCCGATCGTGACCCCGACGCGGTGGTGGCGACGGTCACCGCCGATCACGTCATCGAGCCGGTCGATGCCTTCGTCGAAGCACTGGAGGAGGCCTTCAGCGTCGCCGAGGAGAACGACGACGCCCTGGTCACCTTCGGGGTGGTCCCGACCACGGCCCACACCGGGTACGGCTACCTCCACCGCGGCGACGGGCTCGACGGACACCCCAGCACCTGTGAGGTCCGCGAGTTCAAGGAGAAGCCGGACGCGGCGACTGCCGAGCGCTATCTCGCCTCCGGCCAGTACTGGTGGAACTCCGGCATGTTCGTCTGGCAGGCCCGGACCTTCCTGGACCAGCTCGCGGGACTGGTGCCCGAGTCGTACCGGATCGTCACCGAGCTGGCCACCCATCCGGCCAAGCTGGCCGGGCTCTATCCCCAGCTGCCCCGGATCAGTGTCGACTACGCCGTGCTGGAGCCGGTCTCGCAGGGGCGGGGCAGTGCCCGGATCCTGGCGGTGGCGCTGCCCATCCAGTGGTCCGATGTCGGTGGGTACGCCGCCCTGGCCGAGCACCTGCCGACCGATGCCGACGGCAATGCTGTCGACGGCCGCGCCGTGCTGCTCGACTCGAGCGACACGGTGGTGGTGAACCGGACCTCACCGGAGCACGTCGTGGCCGTCGTCGGCGGTCAGGACCTGATCGTGGTCACCACGGCCGACATCACGCTGGTCTGCCCGGCCTCGGCGGCCGAGCAGGTCAAGGCCCTGGTCGCCGAGGTCGGCGAGCAACTCGGTGACGACTACACCTGATCCCTCGATCACACCTTGCCCCTCGGTAGCACGTGACCCCTCGACGAGCTCGGGGGTCGTGAGGAGCCGAGCTCGGGGGGCGGTGGCCCGGGTCAGCCGCCGAGCGGCTCGGGCGAGCTGGGC
>DVLP01000356.1 GCA_018715445.1 Candidatus Avipropionibacterium avicola
AAGGCGTTCTGGGGGATGAAGCCACTGGCTTCTTGGAGAGCGTCCAGGAAAAACCCGGGAGCGTCTTCGACACCGGTGATCTGGGGGGAGTAGTCACCGTTGCCGAGCAGGAAGAATCCGGCGATCGGGAGCACAGGTCCCATGGCCTTGAACGAGAAGGTGAGGCCCTCAGAGAACTGTGCCGCGGAGCGTTCCAGGACGTTCTGCCGGGAGTCGACCGCGGTGACCACGATGAGCAGCACCAGAGCCAGGCCAGTGACCAGGGCCGTCCCGCTGGCCGTCACGGTGATGGCATCGGTGAACCGTGGCAGGACCATGTAGGTCGCCAGTGCGATGAAGGCGAGCAGTGCCAGCAGGCCCAGGAAATGGCCGCGGCGGGTGGGGGCGGTGGCGCTCTCGCCCTCGCTGTGGACCGGATCGTCCTCGCCGCCTCGGCGTGGGGTTGCGAGGCTTGCCGCAGCGTCGCTCGGGCCGTTCGTGCCCTGGTGGTTCGCACCATGATGAGCGCTTCGCGCCTCCGCTGATGCCGTCGGCGACGCAGGGGAGGACCCGCTGGCTCCTGCCGTCGCGAGCGCTCCAGCTCTCCGCTCGACTGCGGTGCGGCGCTTCTCCAGGATCTGCAACATCACCAGTGCCGGAATCGCGATGAGGAGCACGATCACCATGGCTCGCTGAGCGATCTCCGGAGCGGGGACGCCCGCGGTGCTGGCGGTGAAGCCGGGCAATGCCTGCAAGATGTAATCCGACGTGCCGATGCCACCGGCGACGAGCATGACCGCGCCGATGGTCTTGGTGGACAGCCCGATGCGCAGGGCGACGGGCACGAGCACGGCGCCCACGAGCGCGGCCGTTGCTGTCGCCCAGAACAGGAGGGAGAACAACCCCACGGCAATGGCAAGCGCCCAGAACGTCGTGGCGTGTGTGCGCATGAAGGTGACGAAGGGCGCCACCATCGAGTTCAAGGCGTTGGCGTCCTTCAGAGCCTCGTAGAGCGCTCGCACGAAGGCCACGACAATGAAGACCTCGAAAAGTGTCACGCCGGCGGTCAGCGTTCCCGTGAAGATCGAGGACAGCCCGGAAAAGAATGACCCGGTGTAGACAAGGACCGTGAGGAATGTGGCCCCGATGGCGGGGATGACAATGCTCTTGCGGGCGATGAGAAGGCCCATGATCAGCACGACGCAGGCCAGGTATACCCAGTGAGCTGCAGACATGGTTCCTCCGGGAGAAGACGGCAGGGCTTCGCTAAGCGTCGAACGTATAAGCCGGTGTTGGCATGGTCAATGACGACGTTGTTGGCGCCAGCATAAGGAAAGCCAATAGTCGCAGAGTGGCTGCGGCCAGTGGGTCGCTGCGCGGGATTCAGGAGCCGTGGTGACCGGCCAAGGCCAACTGGGCGGCGCCGCGCAGTGCCTCGATGGTCAACGGGATGCCGGGCACAGCCAACAGGGTCTGGGTGGTGATGGCCCGGACCGTGCGCACTGAGGCCGGGGCACACGCCAGGAGATCGATCTGGTCGGGTCCTGCCCCAGCTGCGGCGACCAGCTCCGGCAGCAGAGCCACGGCCAGGCCAGCGGCGACGATCCGTTGGACGGCCACATGATTGTGGGTCTCGAACGCGATGTGCGGCGTGAAGTTGACCGACTCACACAGGTCGACAACGTGTGAGCGACCTTCCGAACGGCTGGCAACCCAGGACTCGTCAGCAAGATCGGCAAGGTCCACCACGCGCTCGGAGGCCAGAGGGTGCCCCTTGGGCAAGGCCACCTTGATGGTCTCCTTCGTGATCGTGAAGCCAGCCTCACCGGGAAGCAGGGCCACTGACTGCTCGTGGGGCAGGGCCGAGGAGTACTCGTAGGTCAGAGCGATGTCGCAGTCTCCGCGACGCAGCGCCGCGAGAGCCTGCTGTGGCTCGCGCTCGGTGACCAGGAACTGCACGCCCGGATGCTCATTCCGCACCGCCATCAGGGTCTCGGGGATCAACACGGCTGCCGCGCTCGGAAAAGCAGCGATGCGAATCGTGCCGGACCGCAGGCCGGTGATCGCCTCGATCTCAGCGAGTGCCCGGTTGATCTGCGGCAGGACGGTGGCGCTGGTGCGCACCAGGATCTCGCCGGCCTCCGTGAGGGTTGCTCCTGATCGGGTGCGGTGCAGCAGCGGCGTCTTCAAGGCCCGCTCGACCAGCGAGATCTGCTGGGAGACAGCAGGCTGGGAGTAGCCGAGTTCGCGGGCGGCAGCCGAGATCGTGCCGGTGCGTTGGATCGCGGCGAGGAACTCGAGATGCTTGAGTTCGAGGGTCATCCCACCTGAGTATAAGGACTGCCAATAGGAGGTCACACAAACTGGGCCTTGTTGCTATGGCAAGGACTTGGCACCATGACACCCACCTAGCCCCGCCAGATGCGGCGGCTTGGAGGATTGACCGCCAATCGGTGAGGAGTGTCAGGATGCCGACCTCGGAACATCTCGCAGGGCAGTGGCGTGAGTGGCGTCACCAGCGGCTTGCGACCTTGACCCGCCCCTACGGGTGGACATCCCTGGTGGCCCAGCACTGGCTGCACGAGGGAGACACCGACGTCGCACTCGACGGGCTTCCCGGCCTCTGGTCCGTCCAGGATGCACGAGTGATGTACGCCCCCGACGGAGGACCGGAGAACCTGTCCGTCGATGGCGAGTACCCAACAGATCCGGTCGAGATCATCCCGGGCCGGAACATGGTCTACAG
>DVLP01000004.1 GCA_018715445.1 Candidatus Avipropionibacterium avicola
CCCAACACCTACGCCGACCAGATCGAGTACTTCTCCCGCCACGTCCACAACCGTGAGCACGTGGCGATCTCGCTGCACCCCCACAACGACCGCGGGACGGCCGTGGCCGCCACCGAGCTGGCGTTGATGGCGGGGGCGGACCGGGTCGAGGGGTGCCTGTTCGGCCACGGGGAACGCACCGGCAACGTCGACCTGGTCACCCTGGGCATGAACCTGTTCAGCCAGGGCGTCGATCCGCAGATCGACTTCTCCGACATCGACGAGGTCCGTCGTACGGTCGAGTGGTGCACCCAGATGCCGGTCGCCCCTCGTCACCCGTACGCCGGCGACCTGGTCTACACCGCCTTCTCCGGGTCGCACCAGGACGCGATCAAGAAGGGGCTGGAGGCCCTCGAGGTGCAGGCCGAGGCGCAGGGCAGCACCATCCACGACATCGCGTGGGAGGCACCGTACCTGCCGATCGATCCCCATGACGTCGGCCGCAGCTACGAGGCCGTGATCCGGGTCAACTCTCAGTCCGGCAAGGGCGGGGTGGCCTACCTGCTGAAGTCCGAGCACAGCCTGGACCTGCCGCGTCGGCTCCAGATGGAGTTCTCCCGGATCGTCCAGGCCCGCACCGATTCCGAGGGGGGCGAGGTCGATGCCGATGAGCTGTGGCGCATCTTCAACAGCGAGTTCCTCGAGCGCACCGAGCCCTACCACCTGGTGAGCACCACGGCCGCCTCCGGTTCGGGCGCGGGCGACACCGTCTCGGCGACGGTCCGGGTGGACGGCAAGGAGCGCACGATCGAGGGGGAGGGCAACGGACCGGTCTCGGCCTTCGTCGACGCCCTGGGCTCGATCGGGGTCCAGGTCAGGGTCCTCGACTACGCCGAGCACGCGATGTCGGCCGGTGGCGACGCCACCGCAGCTGCGTACGTGGAGTGTGAGATCGGTACCGGCGACGACTCGACGGTGATGTGGGGTGTCGGGATCGATCCGAACATCGTGACCGCCTCACTCAAGGCCGTGCTGACGGCCCTGAACCGCAGCTGAGTCGAACCGTAGCTGAGTTGTGAACGGCACGAGCCCGCCACCCTTCTCGGGTGGCGGGCTCGTGACGTGTCGGCGTGGGATCAGGACTTGACCTCGATCTGGCCCTTGGCCGTGTCGTAGAACTGCGTGGCGGCCTGCTCCGGAGTGATCTTGCCGAACATCATGTCGTTCGTGGTGTTCTCCAGAGTGGTCCGCACCGCGGTGGTGCCGATCAGCGGCGGGATCGGGGAATCGCTGATCCCGGGCGCGATGGCGTCGATGAAGTCGGCCGCCTTCTTGTCCGACGCGTCCAGGTCCCCGACGATCAGCTCGCGCATCTCGAGGTTGGGCGGCAGCCCCCGCTCGGCCTTGATGATCTTGACCGCGGCCTCGTTGTTGACCAGGAAGTCGACCACGGCGGCTGCAGCCTCGGGGTAGTCGGTCTGGGCCGAGACCGACCACAACATCGATGCCTTGTACCAGAACTGGCCCTCGTCGGCATTGCCTGCGTGGGTGGGCAGTCGCAGGATGACCAGGTCCTCGCCGGAGGCGGCGTCCAGGGCCTTGACCTGGTTGGACCAGTACGAGCCGATCGCCATCTTGCCGGTGGCGAAGGCCTGCTGGTCGAGCGACTTGGACCCGTCCTCGACCGCCACCGCCGCCGGCGGGGCGGCCTTGCTGTCGAGCAGGCCCTTGAGCCAGGTGAAGAACGGGACGATGTCACCGGCTTCGAAACCGAAGCCATCCTCGGTGTAGAAGGACTTCTGGTTCTGGCGCAGCCACAGGTTGATCGCGTCGTCACCGCTCCAGGCCGGCATGCCGTGGAAGTCGCCGCCGGACTTCGCGGTGAGCTCGGTGCCGATCTCGGCCATCTCGTCCCAGGTCCACGACGCGTCGTCGGGCAGGTCCATGCCGGCCTTCTCGAACAGGGTCGGATTGGCCAGGAAGGTCAGGGAGTTCACACCACAGTTGATGCCGAACAGGCCGTCGCTGAGCTGACCGGCGTCGGCGGTGCCCTCGGCGAACTTGCTGGTGTCGACCAGCTCGCTCAGGTCGAGCAGGGCCCCGCGGTCGCCGTACTCGCGGATGTAGGCCATGTCCATCTGGATCACGTCGGGGGCGTCACGTCCGGCGACCTGGGTGCCCAGCTTGTCCCAGTAGCTCGACCAGTCACCCGCCTCCGGGGTGATGGTGACGTCCGGCGCGATCTCCTTGTAGGCCGCGATCGCGTCCTCGGTGTTCTCGTTGCGGGTGGGGTTGCCCCACCAGCCCAGGCGCAGATCGCCGGTCAGGGGATCGCCGCCTCCGCCTCCGCCGGCTCCGCTGCTTCCCGCGTTGTCGCCGCAGGCGCCCAGCGTCAGAGCGGCGGTGCCCGCTGCGCCGATGCCGAGTAGACCTCGTCGTGTGAGCATGGTTGTCCCTCCTTTGGTACGAACCGGGCCGCGCGCGGGACCGGTTTCTGATCTTCATTGAAACCGTGCGACGGCCATTTGGCAAGGGCTTTCCGTCACGATGGGCGTGTCGTGTCCGAGCCGTGATGGAATCGGTACGCTGTGAACGCCGTCGGGACGGACCCGGAGGCGAATGAGAGGTGGGTGTCGTGGCAACCACGGTCGCACTGTTGGGAACCGGTGGGTACGGCAGGATCCACCTTGACCGGCTGGCCGGGCTGGTCGATCGGGGCAGGGTCGAGCTGGTCGCCGTGGCCGATCCGGCCGGGCCGAGTGACCTGGTGCCGGCCGGTACTCCGGTGCACGCCGACCTGGAGGCCCTGCTGGGCGAGCACACCCCCGAGGTGGTGATCGTCTCGACCCCGATCCACACCCATGCCCCGCTCGCGATCCGTGCCATGGAAGCCGGTGCCGATGTCTATGTCGAGAAGCCACCGGCGGCCGGCACCGGACCGTTCGAGCAGATGCGGGAGGCCGCCGCGCGCGCCGGGCGCAGCTGCCAGGTCGGGTTCCAGAGCTACGGCTCGCTCGGGCTGGCCCGGGTGGGTGAGCTGATCGCCGAGGGCGCCATCGGCAGCCTCCAGCGGTTCGAGGCCCGTGGCATGTGGCTGCGCACCACCGGCTACTACCAGCGCTCACCCTGGGCCGGGCGCCGCCGCGACGGCGAGGTCGTGGTCGCCGACGGTGTCACCACCAATCCGTTGTCGCACTCGGTGTCGGCCGCGTTGCACCTGGCCGGACTGGACCGGGTCGATCGGATCGGGCGGATCACCACCGAGCTGTACCACGCGCACCCCATCGAGGCCGACGACACCTCGTTCATCAGGGTCGACCCGGTCGCCGAGGACGGCGTACCGGTGCTGGCCGCCCTGACGGTCTGTGCCCCCGAGCACGAGGTGGCGACCGTGACCGCCGTGGGGACCGAGGGCCGGATCGTCTTCCACTACACCGAGGACGTGGTGCACCTGCTCGGTCCGGACGGCGAGGCCCGCTCCACCGAGCAGACCGGGCGGATCGACCTGTTCGAGAACCTGCTCGACCACCGTGACGACCCGACGGTCGAGCTGTTGTCGCCGCTGGAGCGCTCCAGCGGGTTCACCGCGGTGCTGCAGGCGATCCTGGACGCTCCCGAGCCACGGCCCCTGCCGGACGCGGCGGTCGAGTGGGTGGGGGAGCAGGAGAAGTCCCACCCGGTGCTCGAGGGAATCGGTGACTGGTCGCGGGCCGCGTTGGCCGACGGCGGTGGCTACGCCGCCGCCGGTGCGCCGTGGGCGAGTACGGAGGCCGTGACCGTCCACGACCTCTCAGCGTGACAGGTCCACTCCGAACCCGAGGTCGCTGATCCGGACGGGCTGGCCGGTACGGATCGACTCGTTGCCGGCCATGCCGACCCCGGCCGAGCGCAAACCGTCGATCCAGCTGGACGGTCGACCCAACGGGTCCTCGCCGGGCCCGCGGAACAGGTCGGTCAGCAGCAGGGCATCGCCGCCGCCGTGGCCACCGGTGCCTTCGGGGATGGTGAGCTCCTCGCTGACACCCCAGTGGTTCTGGACCGTCAGGTGGGCGCCGCGTTGGCGACCGGTGCTGGTGAGCTCCTCGGGGACCGCGCTCGGGTCGAGGATGGTGTTGCCATCGGTGTCCAGCAACACCGACGGCCGCTCGACCACGTCGAGCTCGGCGCGACCCTTGGTCCCGTTGATCGAGACCCGGTAGCCCTCCCAGGGGCAGTGGGCGACCAAGGAGTAGCTGAGCACCGGACCCTGCTCGTAGTCGACCACCACCGCCAAGGTGTCCTCGGCGGTGATCCCGCTGTCGAAGACGTCGCGGTCACGCAGGTAGCCGTCGTGGGACTCGTTGTCGAGGTAGAGCTCCTTGAGTCGCTGGTCGTGGCGCAGGTCCAGCTCAAAGGGGGTGCGCTCCGGATTGTCGTGCGTGCCGCGCGGGTTCGGGTGGGCGACGCCGTACCGTTCGGCGTTCTCGGCACCGTAGAACTTCAGCCCGCCGCTCGCGTAGACCCGGTCGGGGGTGTCATCGATCCACCAGTTGACCAGGTCGAAGTGGTGCGAGGCCTTGTGGATCAACAGCCCACCCGAGCGATCCTTGTAGCGGTGCCACCGACGGAAGTAGTCCGCGCCGTGACGGGTGTCGAGGACCCACTCGAAGGTGACCGACAGCACGGTGCCGATCCGCCCCGACTGCACGACCTCCTTGAGGGCGCTGTTGCGGGGGGAGTAGCGGTAGTTGAAGGTCGTGACCACGCTGTGGCCGGTCTCGCGCACGGCCGTCGCGATCGCCCGGGCGGACTCGGCGTCGATCGTGAGCGGCTTCTCCACCACCACGTCGGCCCCGGCACGCAGGCTGCGCACGATCATCTCGGCGTGGGTGAAGTCCGGGGTGGTGACGATCACCCGGTCGACCTGACGCTCGGCGATCACCTGCTCCAGCTCGTCGGGCCCACCCAGATGGATGTCGGCGGTGTCGATGCCGGCGGCAGCCAGATCCGCGCGGTGCCACTCGACGCGGCCCGGGTTGAGGTCGAGCAGGGCGACCAGTTCTGCGGCCTCGGCATGGTCGCCGGCGATCGCGTGGGTGTACATCTCGACCCGGTGGCCGGTGCCGACCACGGCGTAGCGGGGCCGACCACCCGCCTTGGCCGGGATCGTGGTGGGGGCAGACATGGTCAACGAGGTCCTTTCAACAAGCACGAACGGTCGGGATCGGTGGCGACGCGTGGTCGCCGGTCTCACTTGATGCCGGTGGTGGCGATGCCCTTGACCAGGAAACGCTGCCCGAACAGGAAGACCAGGAAGACCGGGATCAGCGAGACGATCGACATGGCGAACATCGCACCCCAGTTGCTGGCCGACTCCGAGTCGAGGAACTGGCGCAGTGCCACCGAGACGGTCCACTTCTCCGACCGGGTCAGGTAGATCAACGGGCCGAAGAACTCGTTCCAGGTCTGGATGAAGGTGAAGATGGCCGTGGTGGCCATCGCCGGGGTGAGCAGCGGCACGATGATCGAGAAGAAGATCCGGAACTGACCGCAGCCGTCGATCTTGGCCGCCTCGTCCATGTCGCGCGGGATGCCGCGGATGAACTGGACCATGAGGAAGACGAAGAAGGCATCGGTGGCCAACAGCTTCGGCAGGATCAGCGGCCAGAAGGTGTTCACCCAGTCGAGCTGGGAGAACATGATGTACTGCGGCACCACGGTGACGTGCCAGGGCAGCATCAGCGTGAGCAACATGATCGCGAAGAAGATGTTGCGGCCACGGAACTTCAGTCGGGCGAAGGCGAAGGCCGCCAAGGCACAGGAGACGATGTTGCCGAAGATGCAGGCGACGGTGATGATCGCCGAGTTCAGCAGGTAGGTGTGGAACGGGTGGGTCAGTGCGGTCCACCCGTCGATGTAGTTGGCGACGTAGAAGTCGGTCAACAGCAGACCGGGGGTACGGAAGATGACCTCGGTCGGCCGCAGGGAGCTGACCAGCATCCACAGCAGGGGATAGATCATGAACAGGCTGGCGGCGATCATCAGCACGTGCTTGACGATGCCGGTCGTCACCCGACGTCGGGCGTGGCGGATGTCGTCAGAACGGTCGATGGAGTCGGGAGCCATGGTGGTGGTGAGATCAGTCATCGTAGAACACCCAGTACTTGGCGATCAGGAAATTGAGCGCGGTGAAGGCCGCGATGATGAGCAGCAGCAGCCAGGCCATGGCCGAGGCGTACCCCATGGAGAACTGTCGGAATCCCTGCTGGTACAGGTACAACGAGTAGAACAGGGTCGAGTCGGACGGGCCGCCGCTGCCGTTGGAGACGATGAACGCCTGGGTGAAGCTCTGGAAGGCGCCGATGATCTGCAGGGTCAGGTTGAAGAAGATGATCGGGCTGAGCAGCGGGATCGTGATGTGCACGAACTGGTGCCACTTGGTGGCTCCGTCGACCTGGGCGGCCTCGTAGTACATCGAGGGGATCTGCCGCAGGCCTGCCAGGAAGATGATCATCGGGGCGCCGAAGGTCCACACGTGCAGCAGGATGATGGCGCCCAGAGCGGTGTCGGGGGAGGAGATCCAACCGATGTTGCTGGGCAGGCCGAGCACGCCCAGGATCTGGTTGAACAAGCCCTGGGTGCCGAAGATCTGGCGCCACAGGACGGCGATCGCCACCGACGAGCCGAGCAGCGACGGCAGGTAGAAGACCGAGCGGTAGAAGGCCAGGCCCCGCATGCCCTTGTCCAGCAGCAGGGCGATCGCCAGGGCGACCGCGAGCTGGATCGGGGTGGACACGATCACATAGGTGAAGGTGACCTTCAGCGACTGGTGCAACCTGGTGTCGTCGATCATCCGGACGAAGTTCGCGACCCCGGTGAACTCCGGGGGCTGGAGCAGGTTGTAGTCGGTGAAGGCCAGGTACAGCGACCCCAGCATCGGGATCAGCGTGATCCCCAGCAGCCCCACCAACCAGGGCAACAGGAAGACATAACCCGCCACACCGTCGCGGTTGTTCTCCCGTGCCCGCTGGCGTCGCTCGGCCGGGGTGAGCCTGCGTCCCTTCGACCTCATCGCCGAAAGCTCGGACAGTGCACTCACCGTGACACCCCCTCTCGTGTCCTGACCGTCACCGGTCGCGGGAAACCGTTCTCCCGTGGGGACCAGTGAACGACGGATGACGCACCCACGTCAAGCCCGACACCCCCACGGATGTGGTGGTGCTCGTCGGGCGGGCTCAGCCGATCTGGTTGGGGACGGCCCCGCCGAATCGACGATCGCGACCGGCGTACGCCTCAATCGCGCGCCACAGGTCGCGGCGGTCGAAGTCGGGCCACAGGCGATCGAGGAAGACCATCTCTGCATAGGCCATCTGCCAGACCAGGAAGTTGGAGGTGCGCTGCTCACCGGAGGATCGGATGAACAGGTCGACGTCGGGGACCTCCGGCTCGTCGAGGAAGGAGCGGAAACGCTTCTCGGTCAGCCGGTCCGGGTCGAGGCGACCGTCCTTGGCCGCCGTCGCGATGGCGCGGGCGGCATCGACGATCTCGGCGCGTCCGCCGTAGTTGACGCAGAACTGCAGGGTCAGCCGGTCGTTGTCGACCGTACGTCGTTCGGCCTCCTCCAACTCGCTGATCACCGACTTCCACAGCCGCGGGCGTCGTCCCGCCCAGCGGACCCGGACCCCGAGGGCGTCCATCTGGTCACGTCGGCGGTGGATCACGTCACGGTTGAAGCCCATCAACCAACGCACCTCGTCGGGGGAGCGGCTCCAGTTCTCGGTGGAGAACGCGTAGGCCGACAGGTACTTCACCCCGACCTCGATGGCGCCCTCGATCACGTCGAACAGGCTGTCCTCGCCGCGGGCGTGTCCGTCGGTGCGCGCCAGCCCCCGTTGCTTGGCCCATCGGCCGTTGCCGTCCATCACGATCGCCACGTGGGTGGGGACCTCGGACGGCTTCAGCCGCGGTGGGCGGGCCCCACTGGGGTGCGGGCTGGGGTCGAGGTAACGCCGGCGCGGTGACACACGCCCAATCTACCCAGCCCGGCGTCGCTGGCGGCTGGGGCCCATCGGGCAGAATGGCGCCATGGCGACCTATCGGGACGATGCGGTGGTGTTGCGGACCCACAAGCTCGGTGAGGCCGACCGCATCATCACCCTGCTCACCCGACGCCACGGCAAGGTCCGCGCGGTCGCCAAGGGCGTGCGGCGCACCTCCTCGAAGTTCGGTGCCCGGTTGGAGCCGTTCAGCCATGTCGACCTGCAGTTCGTCGACGGCCGCACCCTGGCGGTCGTCACCCAGGCCGAGTCCGTACGGGTCTACGGCGAGGCCCTCACCCATGACTGGGCCAGCTACAGCGCGGGACAGGTGATGTTGGAGACCGCCGACCGGCTGGTGGTCGAGGAGCGCGAACCCGCCGTCCAGCAGTTCCTGTTGCTGGTGGGCGCCCTTCGCGCCCTGCAGGACGGGACGGCGGTCGGCCCCCGACCGGCCGACATGGTGCTCGACGCCTACCTGCTGCGCAGCCTGGCCGTGGCCGGTTACGCCC
>DVLP01000357.1 GCA_018715445.1 Candidatus Avipropionibacterium avicola
GTCCGACTCCTGGGTCGGGACGATGATCGCCCCGCCGACCCGCCATCGCACCATGGCATCGACCGCGCTCTCCTCGTTCAGCAGGTTCTCCTCGGTGGCGGTCAGGTGCAACTGGTAGCCGTGCTGTCGGCTCTGTCGTTCCACGACGCTGATCAGCTCGGCATAGAAGGGATTCGACGGATTCGTCATCACCAGTGCGAGGCTGTTCGTCGATCCCAGGACCAGTGCTCGTGCTGCAGCGTTGGGGACATAACCCAGTCGCTGGGCCTCGGCCAGGATCCGGTCCCGGGTGGTGGCACGGATGCTGCCGGAGCCGCGGAGTGCCCGTGAGACCGTGTTCGCCGTCACCCCGACGTTCTCGGCGATGGTCTTGATCGTCGGCGGCCTCGGCTCCGACGAAGTCATCCGTCCCCTCCTCGCTTCGGTGATCGAAGCCACTCTACGAGGCAGGCAGTCCTCGGTTGTACGAAACCAGGGCGAACCGTTCGGGGGTCAACCGGAACTCGGTCAGCGAGCAGTTCGACGGGCCGACGAACCCGAGGGGGCGCGGGTTCGGAGCACCGGCGGCCTCGGCGGCCGCCACCTGGATCGCCCCACCGTGGCAGAAGACCACGACCGGACCCTCCTGGTCGGCCACGGCCTCGAACAGGCACTCGACCACCCGGGCCCGCAGCTCGGCGAAGGTCTCCCCGCCACCGCGACGGATGTCCTGACCGGAGGTGAAGGCGGCGACGGTCTCCCGGTGCTCCTCGGCCAGCTCGTCGGTACGGAAGCCGCCCCAGTCGCCGATGTCGATCTCGCGCAGCCGACGATCCTCCACGACCGGGACCGCGACCGCCTCGCTGTAGGGCCGGGAGGTGTCGCGAGCGCGGGGCAGGTCGCTGCTCCAGATCGCGCTCGGGGTGCCGATCTCGTCGACCAGCCGTCGCCCGACCTGCGCGGCCTGGTCACGCCCCAGCTCGGTCAGCCCGGAGTCCATCTGACCCTGGTAGCGACGCTCGGCGTTCCAGTGGGACTCTCCGTGGCGTACCAGCACGAGCCGGGTCATCGGCGACCACCCTCACGTGCCATTAACCTTAATGGGAGATGACACTCCTGTGACCAATGTGTCGCGATGGAATGGCGGCCACGTGACATTTGTGCTCCTTCTCGGATTCTTTGGTGAACCCTCTTGACTCTACGTCACGGCTCGCTACATTAACGTTCATGGTGACGGGCGTGGCGATGGTCCGAGGGTGGGCCCGGCCGCAGCAACACACTGTTGCGGCGCGCAGCACGAGAGCGTCCGGCCATGGCTCGACCACCTGAGGAGAAGACCATGACCACATCCACCGGCATCAGCCGTCGACACGCCCTGGGACTGTTCGGCGGCGTCGGAGCGGCCGCGGCGGTCACCGGCTGCCAGGTGCAGCTGACCCCGGACGAGGGACCCGGCGGTGATGCCCCGGCGATCGAGATCCCCGATCCGGTCACCGAGCTGCCCACCGACGAGATCACCTTCCGCTGGTTGGACGGCGGCGGCAACCGACAGCTGTTCCAGGACCCGCTCTTCAAGGCCTACCAGGACAAGCACACCAACATCACCGTGCAGTACGACGCCACCAACATGGACACCCTGAACGAGACGGTGCCGCTGGGCGTGCGCAACGGGACCGCGCCCGACGTGTTCGCCATCGGCAACAAGATCCCGCACCGGGTCGCCATCGACGAGGGCTGGTGCCAGCCGATCGAGGACATCGTCCCCGAATTCGAGGCCTGGAAGGCCGGTTTCCCGGACGGGGCGTTCGTCCCGAACGTGCACGTCTTCCGGGGCAAGGTCTACAGCTTCCCGCTGTCGGGCAGCGGCGAGGTCTCGGAGACCCTGATCTACAACGTCTCCCTGCTGGAGCAGGCCGGGATCGACCCGGAACGGGACCTGGGCACCTGGGACGACTTCCGTACGGCGGCCAAGAAGATCACCGAAGCCGGTGCCGGCAACTTCTTCGGCCTGATGAACAGTCGGACCCCGGTCAAGATCGCCGACGGGTTGTTGCACACCCGCGGCCTGCACGGCCCGATCGACTACCGCACCGGCGAGTACATCTACACCACCGACGAGGTGGCCGAGGTGGTCGAGCTGATCCAGGCGATCAACGACGACGGCAGCTTCTGGCCCGACTTCGCCGGCATCAGTGCGGCCGATGCGCGGGGCCGGATGCCGAACGATGTGGCCGGGCTGCAGGTGGACGGGCCGTACTCGATCGCCGAGTGGCAGCAGGCGGACTTCGACTTCGGCATGCAACTCCTGCCGACCCCGGAGGCCGGCGGGCAGTACCACGCCGCGTACGGCTTCGGTGGCGGCTCGAACGTGTTCGTCTTCGCCGATGCCCCGTACCCGGAGGTCGCCGGGGACCTGTTCTCCTACATGGGAAGCGTCGACGGGCAGGTGCAGCTTATCCTGCAGACCTCGGGGGCACTCCTGCCGAGCATCCCGGAGGCCCAGGAACGGGCCGAGGCCTCCGGCGGGGCGATCGATCCCGCCTATGTGAAGGTCCGTGAGCTCTCCGAGCAGGTGATGCGGGTCGGGCCCCAGCCCGTGGTGCGCAACGGTGACATCGCCGATGTCGAGCCCGAGCAGATCCTGCCGGGGTGGAGCGATCTGTTGGGCGGGATGTTGACCGGACAGGTCAGCGACATCACCGCCGAGCTGCGCAAGCTCAACGACCGACTCAACACCGCCCTGGACGAGGCGATCGACAAGGCCAGGGACGAAGGGGCCGACGTCTCCCGCGAGGACTACGTCTTCGGCAACTGGGACGACAGTGTGGACTACACCCAGGCCGACTACGACGCCCTGTGATCGATGAGTTCCACGCGTGTGGCCGCACGAGCCGGCCTGCAACCCTCCGATGCGCGCAAGGGCTGGCTGCGCAGCTCGACCATCTGGTGGTGCTAC
Source organism: Candidatus Avipropionibacterium avicola (assembly GCA_018715445.1). GTDB lineage: Bacteria > Actinomycetota > Actinomycetes > Propionibacteriales > Propionibacteriaceae > Avipropionibacterium > Avipropionibacterium avicola. The sequence goes on from DVLP01000357.1 coordinate 2,936, forward strand.
CTGTTCATGGTGCCGGCGCTGATCCTGTCGGCGCTGTTCACCTTCTATCCGATGGTGATGTCGTGGTGGTTCTCGTTCCTGGACTGGAACGGCTTCACCCAGCGCGGTGACTTCATCGGGTTGGCGAACTACTGGGAGTTGCTGCGGGACCAGCAGTTCTGGAACGCCTTCGGCCGCTCGATGCTGTTCGTCCTGGTCGGCACACCGGTCCGGGTGCTGCTGGCCCTGTTGATCGCGATCCTGCTCAACAACCAGATGTTGAAGCTGGCACCGGTCTTCCGCACCTTCATCTTCATCCCGGTGGTGACCACCGCAGCCGTGGTCGGGGTGGTGATGAGCTTCATGCTCGGGTCCTACCAGGGTCCGGTCAACCAGGTGCTGATGGCGCTGCACCTGGTCGACGCCCCGGTGAAGTTCCTGTCCGATCCCCAGGTCGCGCTGTGGACGATCCTGTCGGTGCACGTCTGGAAGAGCACCGGCCAGACGATGATCTACTGGTTGGCCGCACTGCAGACGGTGCCGGTCACCTACTACGAGGCCGCCAAGGTCGACGGTGCCGGGGCGTTCCGCCTGATCCGCCACATCACCTGGCCGATCCTGATGCCCTTCGCCATCGTCATCATCGTGCTGACCGTGCAGAGCGACCTGCACACCTTCGCACTGGTGCAGGCCATGACCGAGGGCGGGCCGTACTTCAGCACCCAGGTGATGGAGGTCTACATCTACCAGACAGCCTTCGCCGCAGGCAGCAGTGAGAGCGGCAATGCGGGGATGGCCCGGCTCGGGTACGCCTCGGCGGCCGGCTGCTTCTTCGGCCTGGCCACCCTGGTGATCGCGCTGGCCCAGGCATGGGCGTTCCGCAAGGTCAACCAGGTCCGGGGCCAACTGCGCGAGAGCGGGGACAGCTGATGAGCACGACGACGCGAGAACGACGCACGGCGCGGCCCGTGCCTCGGCACCGTTGGCGGACCACCCTGCGGCTGACGCTGCTGTCGGTGGTGCTGTTCCCGATCTGCCTGGTCTGGGTCTTCCCGTTCATCTGGGTGATCTCGGCCTCGGTCAAGAGCAACAAGGAGATCTTCGCCGGGCTCAACCTGATCCCCGAGGTGGTGCGCCTGGACAACTACGTCCGGGCCTGGACCGAGGCCAACATCGGCAAGTACTTCTTCAACACGGTCTTCATCACCTTCTTCTCGATCGTGATCGCGGTCGGCTCGACCGCACTGATCGGTTACGTGTTGGGCCGCTACCGCTTCCCGGGCAAGAAGGTGGTCATCGCCCTGTTCGCGGCAGCGATCTTCCTGCCGGAGGGCTACACGATCATCCCGATCTTCGACCTGATCTCGGCCATGGGCCTCAGCGGATCGCTGTGGGGCGTCACCCTCGCCGAGGCCGGGGGAGCGCATGTCGTGACGACCCTGCTCTTCGCCGGCTACTTCGCCCAACTTCCCCATGAGCTCGAGGAAGCGGCCCGCATCGACGGGGCAGGATTCTTCCGGATCTTCGCCCAGGTCTACCTGCCGTTGGCCAAACCCGTGGTCGCCACCGCGGTCATCCTGCAGTTCATGAGCTCGTGGAACTCCTTCCTGCTCCCACTGGTGCTCACCCTGGCCCGGCCAGAGCTGCGGACCCTGGCCGTCGGGGTCTACTCCTTCCGTGGGGAGTACCTCAACGACTGGGCAGGGATGGCGGCAGCCTCGACGATCACCCTGGTGCCGATCATCGTGGTCTTCCTGTTCCTGCAGCGTTACTTCGTCGAGAGCATTGCGGGGGCACTGAAGAGCTGACACCGATCAGGACCGACCGACCGAACCGACGACCAGCCCGTACGGGCCATCCACCACCAGAGGAGACAGGTGACCACTTCAGCCACCGACCCAACGAGCAGCGACACAGCGAGCGAGACGGCGACGGCCGCAGCACTGCGCAAGGCCTTGCTGGCCAGCGATCCCGAGCTGTCGAAGTTCAATCCGCTCGACCGCATCCTGGCCCATGACCAGTTCGAGACCGGCACCCACGGCTGGACTGAACTGATCGGCAACTACGACGGTCGCGGCAACCTCGACACCGTCGACGACCACATGCGCGAC
>DVLP01000358.1 GCA_018715445.1 Candidatus Avipropionibacterium avicola
CCACGATCGGCACAACACCACGTGGGCGGCCTCGGTCGGCACACTGCTGGACAGCCATCTCCCCCACGCCGTTGATCGTCTCCAACAGCTCTATCGTCGTGCCCTTCCCCAGCCTCCCCTGCTGGTCAGCACGGTCTGGGTCGGCAGCGCAGAGGGCGCCTACACCTCACTGCACCCCACGCACATCACGTGCTCGACCACCGATCCTCGATCGCAGGGGTTCGCGGCGGCCGAGATCCTCCTGCACGAGGCCAGCCATGCAATCGCACGTGATCTGCAGGAGTCCATCCGCGTGCGTCTCGATGTGACGCAGCCCGGGGTCGGCCAACTCTGGCACGCAGCGCTGTTCTTCATCACCGGTCAGGTGGTGGCCAGGCTGCTCGCCGAGCAGGGCGTGGCCTACACCCCGTACGTCGACTCAAGTGGCCTGTTCGACCGGGTCTGGCCGCAGTTTCGTGAGCCGATCACCGAGGCGTGGAGCGGCTACCTGGACGGTCGATGGGGTTGGGATTCGGCCTGCGATCGTCTCGCAACGGCCGTCGAACGCGATTGACCCGCACACCCCGTCCGATCCCCTGGGCGACCCCGACCCCGCACAGCACGACCAACCCGCCGAGCACGTGGTGCCACGACAGGTGCTCGGCCATCACCGTCACGCCGATCGTGGTGGCGAAGACCGGCACCAGGTAGGTCACGGTCGACGCGGCACTGGCGCCCAACAGCGCGATGTTGCGCAGGTTGATCGCGAAGCCGACACCGGTGCCGAGCGCGCCCAGCGCCACCGCAGCAGCCAAGGAGGACGGTCCGGGCGTCCCGGGCGGACCGGCGAACAGCAACGCGACCGGGACCATCACGACCAAGCCGGTGATCATCTGGATCGCCGCTGCGACGATCGGTGGCTCGGGCCGTGGCGAGATGAACCGACGACTCCAGGCCGTCCCGATCCCGTAGCAGCTGGCCGCCCCCAGGCACATCAGTTGCCCGACCAGGTCGTAACCCTGGCCCGAGAGGTCCCACACACCGAGCAGCACCAGTGCCCCGGCCAACCCGAGCACCAGGCCGAGCAGCCTGCGTACGGTGAAGGTCTCGGTCCGGAAGGCGAAGATCGCCAGGGGCAGCACGATCAGCGGAGTCGTACTGTTCCACAGCCCCGACAGCAGTGACGGCACCCGCTCGCCGGCGAAGGCGAACAGGCTGAACGGGATCGCGCAGTTGACGACCCCGAGGAAGCCGCCGTGCAGCCAGGCCCGTGGGCTGCGGGGCAGTCGGAGCCGACGGACCACCATGATCAGGGCGAGGGCGAGACCACCGAAGCCGACCCGACCGGTCGCGACCCACAACGGATGCAGGTCCACCACCGCCACCTTGATCAGCACGAAGCTGGAGCCCCACAGGGCGCCCAGGCCGATCAGCCAGGGCAGCCAGTCCCGTAGGTGCAACTCGGAGGGACGGCGGGGCTCGGACACATCGGCGACCCTATCCCCGCACACCGGGGCACTGACCTGACGGCGCCCTGTCGGACCAGGACGGCATGATGGTCCCGTGCCCCTTCCGCCGCTCGATGCGTTCTCGGTCCCGACCCGGACCTGGTTCGACGAGGTCTTCCCGGGCCCGACCGAGGCCCAGGCCGGGACCTGGCAGCAGGTGGCGGCCGGGCGCCACGTCCTGACCATCGCTCCGACCGGGTCCGGCAAGACCTTGGCCGCTTTCCTGTGGGCGCTGGACCGGTTGGCCAACGAGCCCGTGCCCGAACGGGCCGACCGCTGCCGCGTGCTGTACGTGTCTCCGTTGAAGGCCCTCGCCGTCGACGTCGAGCGCAACCTGTCGGCCCCGCTGGCCGGGATCGCCCGGACCGCGACCCGACTCGGCCTGGCCGCCCCCGATGTGACGGTCGGACTGCGGACCGGCGACACTCCGCCGGCTGAACGCCGCCGACAGCTGTCCTCTCCGCCCGACATCATGATCACGACACCGGAGTCGTTGTTCCTGATGCTGACCTCGGCGGCCCGCGACACCCTCACCAATGTCCAGACGGTGATCGTCGACGAGGTGCACGCCCTCGCCGGGACCAAGCGGGGTGCCCATCTGGCCGTCACCCTGGAACGGCTCGCCGAGCTGGTCACCGCCGCCGACCGGCCCGATCCCCAGCGGATCGGACTGTCGGCGACCGTGCGTCCCCCGGAGCGGGTGGCCCGTTTCCTGGGCGGCGATCGTGCGGTGACGGTGGTCGATCCGCCAGCGGCCAAGACCTGGGACCTGGAGGTCGTGGTCCCTTTGCCCGACCTGACCGAGCTCGCCACCACCGGCGACGACGCGGCACCGAACCGATCGATCTGGCCGCACGTCACCGAGCGGATCCTGGACCGGGTCGAGGCCACCCGTTCCACCATCGTGTTCGTCAACTCGCGTCGGGTTGCCGAACGGCTCACCACCCGCCTCAACGAACTCCATGCCGAACGTCTGGGACTGCTGTCCCCCGACCAGGGTGATCACGCCCCGCCGGCCCAGGTGATGGCCCAGTCCGGCGCGAGCCACGGCCAGGGCGGTGAGTTGCCGGTGATCGCCCGGGCCCACCACGGCTCGGTGTCCAAGGAGCAGCGGGCCGAGACCGAGCACGCCCTCAAGTCCGGATCGCTGCGGTGCGTGGTCGCCACCAGTTCGTTGGAGCTGGGGATCGACATGGGTGCAGTCGACCTGGTGGTCCAAGTGGCTGCGCCGCCGTCGGTCGCGAGCGGTCTGCAGCGGGTCGGGCGCGCCGGTCACCAGGTCGGTGCCGTCTCCCGCGGGGTCGTGTTCCCCCAGTACCGCGGAGAACTCGTCGAGTCCGCGGTGGTGCTGGACCGGATGCGGTCCGGGGCGATCGAGGAGGTCGCCGAGCTGTCCAATCCGCTGGACGTGCTCGCCCAACAGGTCGTGGCGATGTGCGCCCTGGACGACCGTGACGTCACCGCCACCCATGCGCTGCTGCGCCGCAGTGCGCCGTACGCCGAGCTGACCGCCGGTGCGTACGAAGGTGTCCTGGACATGCTGTCGGGTCGCTATCCGTCCGAGGAGTTCGCCGAGCTGCGCCCACGGATCGTGTGGCATCGCGACACCGGAGTGATCGAGGGCCGCCCGGGCGCGCAGCGGCTGGCGGTCACCTCAGGTGGCACCATCCCCGACCGCGGGTTGTTCGGTGTGCACCTGGTCGGCGACGAGGAGGCCCAGACCTCTTCCAAACGGGCCGGGACCCGGGTCGGTGAGCTCGACGAGGAGATGGTCTACGAGTCGCGGGTCGGTGACGTGATCACCCTGGGGACGAGCTCATGGCGGATCGAGGACATCACCCACGACCAGGTCCGGGTGTCACCGGCGCCGGGGTTGCCCGGTCGACTTCCCTTCTGGAAGGGCGATTCCCCGTCCCGACCGGCCGAGCTGGGGTTGGCCCTGGGTCGCTTCACCCGTGAACTGGTCGGCCTCGACCACACCGCCGCCTGCGAGCGACTCGCTGCGACCGGGCTGGACGAGTGGGCAGTCGACAACACCGTGGCTTATCTCACCGAGCAGCGCGAGGCCACCCAGATCGTGCCGGACGACCGGACGATCCTGGTGGAGCGTTTCCGCGACGAGCTAGGCGACTGGCAGGTCTGCGTCCACTCCCCTCTCGGATCCGCAGTGCTGGGCCCGTGGGCCCTGGCGATCGAGCGCACGGCCCGCGACCGGTACGGGCTCGAGGTGCAGGCGACCGCCGGCAACGACGGCATCGTGCTGCGGATCCCCGACACCACCGATCAACCGCCCGGCGCGGACCTGGTGGTGCTGGACCCGGAGGTCATCCGTGAGATCGTCACCGAGGAGGTGATGGGCTCGGCCGTCTTCGCCTCCCGGTTCCGTGAGTGCGCGGCACGCGCCCTGCTGTTGCCACGGCGCGATCCGCGATCGCGTACTCCCCTGTGGCAGCAGCGGATGCGGGCGTCCCAGTTGTTGGGGGTGGCCTCGCGCTATCCGGAGTTTCCCATCGTGTTGGAGACCGTGCGCGAGTGCCTGGCCGACGTCTTCGACCTCGAGGGGTTGATCGGTCTGCACCGTGGGATCGACGGTGGCCGGGTCCGTGTGGTCGAGGTCGAGACCCCGCGGGCTTCGCCGTACGCCCGGTCGTTGCTGTTCGGCTATGTCGGCGAGTTCGTGTACGCCGGGGATGCACCGCTGGCCGAGCGTCGCGCTGCCGCCCTCACCCTCGACACCGCCCTGCTGGCGGAGCTGCTCGGCACCGACCAGGTGCGTCAGCTCCTCGATCCGGCGGTGGTCGCCGAGGTGGAGGCCGACCTCCAGGCGCTCAGCGAGTCGCGACGCCGTACCGGGACCGAGGAGTTGGCCGACCTGGTCCGGACCACCGGGCCGTTCTCGACGGCGGAGTTGGCCGCCCGGTGGACCGGAGACGGGCCGGTGGATGGGGCGATCGACGAGCTGGCGGCCACGCGCCGCGTGGCCGAGGTGCGGATCGCCGGCCAGGCTCGGTGGGCAACCCCGGAGGACCTTGC
>DVLP01000359.1 GCA_018715445.1 Candidatus Avipropionibacterium avicola
CCGGAGAACTCGTCGGCCTGACGGACGTCGTTGGCGACCGAGACGTTGGCCGTGGGAGCGGTGTCGGTGGGGTTGGCGGTGCCGGAGGTGGCCATCGCGCCGGCCAGGGCGAGACCGAGGGTCCCGATCACGCCGGCAGCGGCGATGTTGCGCAACCAGGCACGGGATTCGGTGTCACGACGAGGGGTACGGGCGGCGCTGACGAGGCGGTCGGCGGCGACGTCCTCGGTGGCCTGCGTGCTGGCGACGACATCAGTGCTGGAAGTGTCAGCACTGGAGGTCTCGGCGTCGGGGACGTCCGGGTCACGGGTGTCGCTGGGTGGCTGGTGTGTCGTCGATCCGGTGAGTCGACCGACTCTCGTGCGCACCGCCCGGGCACAGCCCAGCAGCACATTTTCCCGTGTCTCCACGCAGCAGACTCCTCACAGCTCCCAATATGTCTCGGGACCCCTCACGGGGTGCCGGAGCGAGACAGGCCGAGGTGGGAAGAGACCTTCACTCGCGTTCTGCTGACCCTGTCCCCCTGACCGGGCCGAGAAAGACGATAACGGACCGGTAACGGAAGTCAAACTCCACCGCCCGCAATGTGGTACGGATCACCCGTAGGGGGATCCCCTGAGTCGTCCGGACTCAGATGCTGACGCCCTGGGCCCGCAGCCAGTTGACCGGGTTCTGGGCGCTGTAGACGTCGCCGAGGCTGGTGCCGGCCGGGTAGTACTCGAAGTGCAGGTGCGGCCCGGAGCTGTTGCCGGTGGAGCCGACGTAGCCGATGATCTGGCCGGCCTTGACGGTCTGGCCCACGGCGACCGCGCGCCGCGACATGTGGGCGTAGAGGGTGCCGTCACCGCCGGAGTGGCGCAGGCCGACCGAGATCCCGGCCCAGCCTCCCGGGCTGGCCACCACGACCCCGTCCTTGGCGGCGTAGATCGGCGTACCGGCAGCCGCGGGGAAGTCCTGACCGGTGTGGTAGCGGGCCCAGACGCCGTACTGGCCGAAGGTGGCGCCCAAGGTGTAGGTGCCCGACCGCAGCGGAGCGGTGGCGCCGCCGCCGCTCAGATCGCCGAGGTCCTCCTCGTCGGCCTCGGGCGGCGGGGTCAGCCCACCGCCGCCGGCCAGGGCCTGTTCGCGCTTCAGTCGCTCGGCCTCGGCCTTGCGGCGGGCCTCCTCGGCCTTGCGGCGCTCCTCCTCGACCTGGCGCTTGGCCTCTTCCTCGGCCTTCTCGCGAGCCTCGTCGAGGTCCTTGGTCCGGTCACGCGAGGACTGGTCGCGGCCGTTGTCCTGGACCTTCTTGCGGGTCTCGTCGAGGCTGGAGTCGCGCTGCTTGGAACGCTTGTTCGTGGCGGCCTTCTCGAGCTGCTCACGGACCGCGTCGCGGCTGGTCGAGGGCTTGCGGCGGTCGAACCCGTCCAAGCTGCCCTGCCCGTCCTCGGGTGCGGACTCCTCGTTGTGGCCCTGAGAGTTGTCGTCATTGCGTACGGATACGGCAGGCTCGGCCCGTGTGACGTCGGGACGCTCGTCGGCCTCACCGTTGCTGGTGGCGCTGGCGGAGGGCCCGGCGACCGCGATCGAGCCGGCCAGCACCAGTCCCAGACCGCCGATCGCGGCAGCGGCCAGACCCGTGGAGGCCCAGCCCCGGCGCTCGTCGCTGGCGAACGGCTTGGCGTCCTTGCCGCGACGGCCGTGGGGGAGGGTGGCGGCCAGACGTCGGCCCAGACCACCGAGGCGGGTGCGGGTGGCGTTGCCGAAGGCACTGGCACGGAGCCACTGCTGGCGGACGGACTCGCTCGCCGAACTGGTCGGCTCCGGCGTCGCCGCTCGCCGCGGGCGATGGCTGCCTCGCGCCACTCCTGCTCCGCGCCGTGCGCGGCCCTGCTCCGGCCCCCGTTGCACCACTGTTCGGATCGCTCCCTGTCTGACTGCGCCGGGTCCGCGTCCTCCTCGCGGGCCGTGCACCCGATGCATCGTACATAACGATTTGGTCACTGCCTAGTCCGGGGGTCCCGAATCGGTGCTCAGGGCGTACGGGACCGGGTTCGGCAAGCCTGTGGCGGACCCGACACCCTGTCCGACCGGCTTTCGGTTTAGGCTCAGGTGGCGGGCCGCCCCACCGTTCGGTGCCGGACGGACAGCTGAAGACAGCACAATCATCACAAGGAGTTGTTCGTGGATCTCTACGAGTACCAGGCGCGCGACCTGTTCGAGTCGCATGGCGTGCCCGTCCTGAGGGGACTGACCGCCACGACCGCCGACGAGGCAGCCGCTGCGGCCGCCGAGCTCGGCACGCCGGTCGTGGTCGTCAAGGCCCAGGTCAAGACCGGAGGCCGCGGCAAGGCCGGCGGCGTGAAGGTCGCCAAGGGGGCTGACGACGCCAAGGCCAAGGCTGAGGAGATCCTGGGCCTGGACATCAAGGGCCATGTGGTCAAGAAGGTGATGATCGCCGAAGGGGCCGACATCGCCGAGGAGTACTACTTCTCCCTGCTGCTGGACCGCGCTGAGCGTCGCTACCTGGCGATGTGCTCGGTCGAGGGCGGCATGGACATCGAGACCCTGGCCGAGGAGCGCCCCGAGGCGCTGGCCAAGGTCCCGGTCGACCCGAACGTCGGCATCGACCAGGCCAAGGCCGACGAGATCGTGGCCGCCGCCGGTTTCGCCGAGGACGACCGCGCCAAGATCGCTGCCGTGCTGATCAAGCTGTGGGACGTCTACCGCGAGGAGGACGCCACGCTGGTCGAGGTCAACCCGCTGGTCAAGACCGGTGCCGGGGACATCGTCGCCCTCGACGGCAAGGTCACCCTGGACGACAACGCCGGGTTCCGCCACGAGGCCCACGAGGCCCTGGTCGACCAGGCCGCCGCGGACCCGCTGGAGGCCCGTGCCAAGGAGAAGGGCCTCAACTACGTCAAGCTCGACGGCTCGGTCGGCATCATCGGCAACGGTGCCGGTCTGGTGATGAGCACCCTCGACGTGGTCGCCTACGCCGGCGAGGAGTTCGCCGGCTCGCCGAAGCCGGCCAACTTCCTGGACATCGGCGGCGGTGCCAGCGCCGAGGTGATGGCCAACGGGCTCGACATCATCCTCGGTGACCCGCAGGTCAAGAGCGTCTTCGTGAACGTCTTCGGCGGCATCACCGCCTGTGACGCGGTCGCCAACGGCATCGTGCAGGCCTTCGCGTTGCTGGGTGAGCAGGGCAAGGCGGTCACCCAGCCGCTGGTCGTCCGCCTCGACGGCAACAATGCCGACGAGGGTCGTCGCATCCTCACCGAGGCGAACCTGCCCCTGCTGGAGCAGGTCGACACCATGGACGGCGCCGCGCGCCGGGTGGCCGAACTGGCCGCGAGCAACTGAACCGGCGACTGAGAGAACAAGAGACAGACATGGCTATTTTCCTGAACTCCGATTCCAAGGTCATCGTCCAGGGCATGACCGGCTCCGAGGGGATGAAGCACACCCAGCGGATGCTCAACTCGGGCACCACGATCGTCGGTGGCGTGAACCCGCGCAAGGCCGGCCAGAGCGTCGACTTCACCGGAGCCGACGGCTCCGCGGTCCAGGTCCCGGTCTTCGGTACGGTCGCCGAGGCGATCTCGGCCACCGGCGCTGACGTCTCGGTGATCTTCGTCCCGGCCGCCTTCACCAAGTCGGCGGTCGTCGAGGCCATCGAGGCCGAGATCCCGCTCGCCGTGGTGATCACCGAAGGCGTCCCGGTCAAGGACTCCGCCGAGTTCTACGCGCTGTCGGTCGGGTCCAAGACCCGCCTGATCGGCCCGAACTGCCCCGGCCTGATCAGCCCCGGACAGTCCAATGCCGGCATCATCCCGGCCGACATCACCACCGCCGGTCGGATCGGCCTGGTCTCCAAGTCGGGCACCCTGACCTACCAGATGATGTACGAGCTGCGTGACTTCGGCTTCTCGACCGCGGTGGGCATCGGCGGTGACCCGGTCATCGGGACCACCCACATCGACTGCCTGGAAGCGTTCCAGAACGATCCGGAGACCGACGCCATCGTGATGATCGGTGAGATCGGCGGCGACGCCGAGGAGCGGGCTGCGGCCTACATCGCCGAGAACGTCACCAAGCCGGTCGTCGGCTACGTCGCCGGCTTCACCGCCCCGGAGGGCAAGACCATGGGCCACGCCGGCGCCATCGTGTCGGGCTCGGCCGGGACGGCAGCCGCCAAGAAGGAAGCGCTGGAGGCCGCGGGCGTCAAGGTCGGCAAGACCCCGTCCGAGACCGCGCAGCTGATGCGCGAGATCATGCAGGGCCTGCAGGGGGCCTGACCCGCCCGGGCAGCCCGCCACGCACAACGCCCGCCGTACCTGTCCGGTACGGCGGGCGTTGTCGTTCCCGATCGTGTCGAGGGGGCAACGGCCTCGATGGAGGCACGCCCCGTCAGGTCACTTCACCTGGGTGGCCCGCTGCCCGACGCGGATCGCCAGTGCCTCCCAGTCGTCACCGGTGAAGTCGACGTCACCGGCCACCAGGGGCAGGAAGATGTAGGCGACCTTGTTGTCGGCGCGGACCAGGGCGACCCGGTAGTCGATGAACGAGTCGTCGTCCTCGCCGGTCTGCTGGCGGATGGTCCAGGTCGTCGCGGTGATCGCGATCTTCTGGGTGCCGGTCCCGGTGAAGGTCTCGGAGTCGCCGACCTTCGCAGTGCGCTGACGGTCCTCGCACCCGTTGATCGAGGACGTCACGTCCTTGACCAAGGTCTTGGCCTGATCGGCATCGGCTGCGGTGAACATCATCAGGTCCCAGCCGTAGGTGGCCGGGATCGCGTCATCGTCCTGGACCAGGTAGGCGCGGTGAACGGTCCCGTTCAGCTTCGCCTTCGACGAGGTGAAGCGTTCGCAGCCGGAGAACTCCGGCATCGGATCAGGGTTCTCGGTCGGATCGCTGGCCGACCAACGACCGGTCATGTTCGGCAGAGCCGGGATGTCGGCCAGGACCGGCAGGCCCGGCGTCTCGTTGCCGATGGGCGGGACCACGGTCGACACCCTCGGGCTCTGGGCACAGTAGCCACCGGCCGCGGCGCACTGTTGGTTCAGGATCGGGATCAGCGTCTCGGCCACCGCAGTGCTCGGGACGAACTTGGTCTCGGCGACCACGTCCACGACGTTGACCACGCGCCCGGTGCGCACCGCCAGGACCGTGTGGTACTGCGGATCGGCGTCCTGGGCCGCCGGGTTCACCCGGACCTGGACCGCCAGGGCCTGGTTGCCGAGCCCCTCGACGTTCTGGGCGCGGGACAGGTACGCCCCGCTGGTCGTGCAGCCGCCCAGCTCGCGGGCGATCACCGTGAGGGCCTCACCGGCCTGGTCGGAGTCGGCGTAGAGCGAGGAGTCGTGCAGCAGCGACATGGACGGGCCGGACGAGGTCGTCAGGGTCCGCAGCGCGGAGGTCTCGGGGACGATGTCGTCGGCGTCGGGCCGGCTGAGGCAGGCGGCCACCGGTGACTGGTCGTCACGGCCCTCCTGCGTCCGGGCGACGTCCCAGGCGGCCTTGGTGTTGAGGTGCTGGACCTGCTCGGGGGTGAGGAGTCGGTCGACGCTCACCGGGGGGGTGCTCGGTCGCGCGCTCGACGGCGGCGGGTTGGAGGCACTGCCGAAGGGGACCACCGGCTGTCCGTTGCCCAGGAAGCTGACACTCACGTAGCCGAGTCCGAGGATCACGGCCAGCACCGTCACGATGCTGGCGGCGACCACCGGCATCCGCCGTCCACCGGTGCGGTGACCGTCGTGTTCACGGGCCTCGCCCGGTGAGGCAGGGGAGCGGGGTTCGTCGGCCGGAGCAGCATCCTCGGCCTGGTCGGCCGGCCTGCCCGCATCGGCGCCCTTGCCCTGATGGGCTGCCGTGTGCGGGGCCCCGGAATCGTCGCCGCTGGGCTCAGGGTCCTCGCCGACCGGCGCATCGTCCTGACGACGCAGCAGGGCTGCGGCCCTCGACCATGGTGATGGAGTGGAGGCGGGCGCCGGAACGGGAGGCGTGCTGGCGGCCGGGACGGCCTCTGGCTCGTCGTCCTGGTCCGGCTTGTCGGCCCCTGGCTCGTCGTCCTGGTCTGGCTCGTCGTCCTGGTCCGGATCGTCGTCCCGGTCGTCGGCGAGCGCTGCGGCCCGCCGTGGGTTGATGATCAAGGTGGCGTCGGGATCGTCGCGGTCGACGGAGTCCGGCGATGTGCCCTCCTCGACCGGCTCGTCGTCCGGGAGATCAGCAGCTGCTCGCCGTGGGCGATATGGCTCATCGTGACTCACTGGGCCCTCCTCCCAATGCCATCGTTACCCCTGTCTGCGCCAGCACCGAAGTGCAAACGAGTCCTAATCGTTACAATTCCCGGCCCGTTTGCCAAGTCGGGGGCCTCAGCGCGAACCCGACCACTTTAGCCGGATTGCGCAAGGGACCCGTCGGCGGCGTGTCCGTACGGGCGGTTGGGCGGCCCGGGACACAATGGTCGGCGATGTCGAAACGCACCCCGCGCGGTGGCACCACTGCCCACCGCCGCCGCTCCGGACGGGTCAGGATCCACGCCCAGTCACCGTCGGACCGCAGGACGCCCGGGCCGCCGGAAGGCCTGGTCGGATGGGTGCTCGCCGCCGCCGGGGCCGGAGCCGTCGCGGCAGCCGCCGGGTGGATCATCATCGCCGGCCTGTCGGTGATCGGATGGCTGCCCGGTGACGGTGCCCCGCTCTCGGCGGTCTTCACCCTGGGATCGCATCTGTGGCTGCTCGGACACGGCGCCCACATCAGCCTCGCCGGCCTCCCGGTGAGCCTGGTCCCGTTGGGGATCTCGGTGCTGGGGTGGGTGATCGTCCGTGGTGCTGCCGGCGTCGCCGCCCGGCAGGCAGTGCTGGCCGATCCGCGGACCCGTGACTCCTGGCGTGCCCGCACGGCGGCCGCCGGCCGGGTCGCCGGGCTGCTGGTGGCCACCTATCTGTTGATCGTCGTGGTGGTGGCCGCGGTCACCGGTGCCCTCGGTCTGCGCCTGTTGCTCGGCACGCTGCTGCTGAGTGGTTCCGCGGCGGTCGTCGGGGTGGTCTCCGGCGCCGGACTGGACCTGCTCTCCCTGCTGCCGATCTGGGCCCGCCCGATCCCGCGTGCCGTGCTGGCCTCCCAGCTGGTCGTGCTGGCTGGTGCGGCGACCGCCCTGACGCTGTCCCTGGCCCTCAACCGGGAGCGGGTCGGTGACCTCGAGTCGCAGATCGCCGACGGTCCCACCGCGGTCGCCGGTCTCACCGCACTGCAACTGGCCTTCCTGCCGACCCTGGTGGTGTGGGCCGCCTCCTGGGTGCTGGGCGCCGGGTTCTCGATGGGCGACGGCACCATCGTCTCGCCCGCCGACACCCAGCTCGGGCTGCTGCCGGCGGTCCCGATCACCGGAGCCCTGCCCCCGGAGGGCCCCGGGCTGAGTGGCTACTTCGCCTGGCTGGCGGTGGGTGTGGTCGCCGGAGCGGTCGCCGCGGCCCTGGTGGTACGGGCTCGGCCGCGGGCGCGGTTCGACGAAACGGCGTTGGTGGGTGGACTCGCCGGACTGCTGTCCGGGTTGGTGATCCCGCTGATCAGCCTGGTCGCCCGGGGCGACTTCGGGAGCAACCGGTTGGTCGGCCTCGGCCCGCGGGTCGCCGACCTGCTCGTGGTGGCTCCCGCACTGCTCGGTCTGTCCGGGATGGCCGTCGGCCTGGTGTGGGGGCTGGTGCGCCGACCGGCGCCCTGACCGCAGCGGCCCGAGCGACACCACGTCGGCGTCGAGGGTCGTCTAGGCTGCGGGGGTGCTCAGAGTCGTGGTCCTCGTGTCCGGTTCCGGAACGTTGTTGCAGTCGCTCATCGATGCGACCCAGGACCCCTCGTACGGGGTCGAGATCGTCGCCGTCGGCAGTGATCGTCGCAAGGCGTACGGGCTGGTGCGGGCCCAGGAGGCCGGGATCGAGACGTTCGCGCTGCCGTACCGCAAGGGTGAGGACCGGGCGGCCTGGGACCGGGAGCTGACCGCCCGGATCGCGGCGCACGAACCCGACGTGATCGTCTCGGCCGGTTTCATGAAGCTGGTGGGCGAGGCCTTCCTGGACCGTTTCGCCGGCCGGATGCTCAACACCCATCCGGCGTTGTTGCCGTCCTTCCCCGGGATGTACGGGGTCCGCGACGCCCTGGCGTACGGGGTCAAGGTCAGCGGGGCGAGCCTGTTCGTGGTGGACGCGGGCGTCGACTCCGGACGGATCATCGACCAACGCACGGTCCGGGTCCATGACGACGACACCGAGGAGACCCTGCACGAGCGCATCAAGGTCGAGGAGCGCGAGATGCTCGTCGACCACCTGCGGCGTCGTGCCGCAGGGGAGTTCGTCGCCTGACGGACGACCGCCCGCTCCGGCTCCGCATCCCGTACGGCGATGCGTTAGCCTGACACCACACGACTGGCGCAGGTGGACCACCACCGGGGAGTGACCAACACAATTCGCGCATCGCCCGCCTGGGTGCGCGCAACGCCAATCCCTAGGAGCGACAGATGACGTCCACCCCTGCCGACCGGATCCCGGTGAAGCGCGCCCTGGTCTCGGTCTACGACAAGACCGGGCTGGTCGAGCTCGGCCAGGCCCTCGCGAAGGCCGGTGTCCAGGTGGTCTCCACCGGAAGCACCGCCGCCAAGCTCGCCGAGGCCGGAGTCGAAGTCACGCCGGTCGAAGCCCTCACCGGCTTCCCCGAGTGCCTCGACGGTCGGGTCAAGACCCTGCACCCCAAGGTGCACGCCGGCATCCTCGCCGACCGTCGCCTCGACAGCCACCGGGAGCAGCTCACCGAGCTCGGTGTCGAGCCCTTCGACCTGGTGATCTGCAACCTGTACCCGTTCACCCAGACCGTCGCCTCCGGCGCCACCCCCGACGAGTGCGTCGAGCAGATCGACATCGGCGGGCCGTCGATGGTCCGCGCCGCCGCCAAGAACCATCCCTCGGTCGCCGTGGTCACCACCCCGGCCGACTACGCCCAGGTGACCGCGGCCCTGGACAACGGCGGGTTCACCCTGGCCGAGCGCCAGCAGTTGGCCGCCAAGGCCTTCGTCCACACCGCGAGCTACGACGTGGCGGTCGCCTCCTGGATGGGCAACGTCCTGGTCGACACCTCCG
This sequence comes from Candidatus Avipropionibacterium avicola, assembly GCA_018715445.1. GTDB lineage: Bacteria > Actinomycetota > Actinomycetes > Propionibacteriales > Propionibacteriaceae > Avipropionibacterium > Avipropionibacterium avicola. The sequence continues at coordinate 9,114 of DVLP01000359.1, forward strand.
ACGGTTCCAACTTCCCGGCCTGGCTCGGCGCCACCTGGGACAAGCAGGCGAGCCTGCGCTACGGCGAGAACCCGCACCAGCCGGCCGCGCTGTATCGCAACGGGGACGGCAATCCCGGCCTGGCCGGCGCCGATCAGTTGCACGGCAAGGAGATGTCGTACAACAACTATGTCGACACCGATGCCGCCCGCCGCGCTGCCTATGACTTCGACCGGCCCGCGGTGGCGATCATCAAGCACGCCAACCCCTGTGGCATCGCCGTCGGTGCCGACATTGCCGAGGCCCACCGCCTCGCCCATGCCTGTGATCCGCTGTCGGCCTTCGGTGGCGTGATCGCCGCCAACCGTACGGTCACCGCCGACATGGCCCGTCAGGTGGCCGAGGTCTTCACCGAGGTGATCTGCGCCCCCGAGTACGAGCCGGAGGCACTGGAAATCCTGCAGGGCAAGAAGAACATCCGGATCCTCCAGGTCGAGCCGCGTCGCAACGGTGGTGTCGAGACCCGTGCCATCGACGGTGGACTGCTGATGCAGGCCAGCGACGCCGTCGACGCCGAGGGCGACGACCCGCAGACCTGGACCCTGGCGGCCGGCGACCCGGCCGACGAGCAGACGCTGGCCGATCTCGCCTTCGCCTGGACCGCCTGTCGGGCGGTGAAGTCCAACGCCATCCTGCTCGCCTCCGGCGGCGCCTCGGTCGGGGTGGGCATGGGCCAGGTCAACCGGGTCGACTCCTGCCGACTGGCCGTCGAGCGGGCCGGTGACCGGGCCGCCGGATCGGTCGCGGCCTCCGACGCCTTCTTCCCCTTCGCCGACGGGCCGGCC
>DVLP01000360.1 GCA_018715445.1 Candidatus Avipropionibacterium avicola
CTACAGTGGCGGGCGTGATCTTCAAGCGTGTGGGCGACGTCAGGCCGTACCCCGACCATGGCTACGTCCAGAAGCAGTGGGCTGCCATCGCCCCGCACCAGGTGCGGCTGGACCAATTGGTGACCACCAAGCGGACGCTGGACCTGGAGGCACTGCTCGAGGAGGACTCCACCTTCTACGGTGACCTGTTCGCGCACGTGGTCTCGTGGCGGGGCGACCTCTACCTCGAGGACGGGCTGCACCGCGCGCTGCGCGCCGCCCTCCAGCAGCGTCAGACCATGCACGCCCGGGTCCTCGAGCTGAAGTGACCGGCCCCGTTCCGCCCACCGTTGACGTGATGGCATCGCGCGGCTGACCGCCGCCGGACCGACCAGGAGGACCATGAGCGAGTCTCGATCGCTGACGGTCAACGCTGTGCTGCGAGCCCTGCGCACCCCGTTCACCCTGGTCGTGCTGCTCGGCATCCTCGGCTACGCCGCCTGGTGGGGCTACCAGAAGGTGACCGCGCCGGTACCTCCTCCCGAGCCGACCCCGTGCGTCACCCAGCCGATCGAGAAGAACCGGCTGCAGTCCACCCAGGTCTCCCTGCGCATCTACAACGGCGGCAGCAAGCGCGGACTCGCCGGCGACGTCGCCCAGGCGATGCGCGAGCGAGGATTCATCGTCCGCACCGTCGGCAACACCGAGGTCGAGGTGACCGAGACCGTCATCGTGGTCCAGGACAAGAAGAGCCCCGAGGCCAAGCTGGTGCGCGCCTTCTTCAAGGATGCCGTCGTGAAGGAGGAGCCCGGCCGCATCGACCGGACCGTCGACGTGCTGGTGGGCAGCGCCTACGCCGGCTTCAACTCCAAGGCCAAGACCAGCGTCAAGGTGAAGGATTCCTCGATCTGCCTGCCGGCCCCTCCGAGCGAGACCCCGCTCGACTGAGCCCCTGACTGAGCCACCCGCTCCCGGGACGCCGAACCACGACCAGCCCTCACCGGATAGCGTGGGGTTCTGCACGGTAGAACTGTGATCCCGAAAGGACCCACCATGAGCTCCAACCCGATCCCCCTGTCGCCCAGCCTGCGCGCCGGCGACTTCGTCTACGTCTCCGGCATGGTCGCCAAGGACTTCTTCGTGGGCGACTTCCCCAAGGAGGTCGACAGCACGCTGGACCGGATCAGCGAGGAACTGGCCAAGCACGGCGCCGACCTGTCGAACGTGGTGAAGGTGGGCGCCTACCTGTCCAACTCGCTGTTGTTCAACGAGTTCAACGAGGTCTACGCCCGCCGCTTCGGTGACACCCGCCCGACCCGTACGACCGTGGTCGTCGACTTCGCGCACTCCAACGTGCGGGTCGAGATGGACGTGGTCGCCTACGTCGGCAGCTGACCCAGCCGCTCCACCAACGTCGGGCCCCACGCAGTCCCGATTGGCGATCAGACCACGAGTGCCTGTACGATCTTCGGCGGTGACGTGTCCGAGCGGCCGAAGGTGCAACACTCGAAATGTTGTGTAGGTTCACCCCTACCGTGGGTTCAAATCCCACCGTCACCGCCACGTCGAAGGCCCCGCCTCCCGGATGGAACACTGGGAGCGTCGGGGCCTTCGCCATGTGACCAGCAGGTCGACATGGGACCAGCAGATCGAGGAGCACGTCCGTGCAGTACATCTCCACCCGCGGCGGGATGCAGCCCCAGCCGTTCAGCGAGACCCTGCTCGAGGGTTTGGCCACCGACGGCGGCCTCGCCGTGCCGGAGCAGCTCCCCCGGATCGATGCCGAGACCCTGGAGTCGTGGCGCGGTCTGGACTATCCGGGACTGGCGGCCGAGGTGCTCGCGCTGTTCGCCACCGACATCGCGCGTGACGAGCTCACCCGCATGACCCGTACGGCCTACGCCGACTTCGGTGAGCCGGTGGTGCCGCTGACCCCGCTCGACGAACGGATCACCCTGGTCGGGCTGTCCGAGGGCCCGACCTTGGCCTTCAAGGACATGGCGATGCAGCTGCTCGGGCAGCTGCTGGAGTCGGTCCTGGAGCGCAAGGACCAGGTGCTCAACGTGCTGGGCGCCACCTCGGGCGACACCGGCTCTGCCGCCGAGCACGCGTTGCGGGGCAAGGACCGGGTGTCGGTCTTCATGCTGTCGCCCCAGGGCAGGATGAGCAGCTTCCAGCGGGCCCAGATGTATTCGCTGCACGATCCCAACATCCACAACATCGCCGTCGAGGGTGTGTTCGACGACTGCCAGAACCTGGTCAAGATGCTGGCCGGCGACCTGACCTTCAAGCGCAGCCAACACCTCGGCGCGGTCAACTCGATCAACCTGGCCCGGATCACCGCCCAGGTCGTCTACTACGTGTGGGCCTGGTTGCGCGCCACCGACGCCACCGGTCCGGTCGAGGTGTCGATCGCCGTGCCGACCGGCAACTTCGGCAACATCCTGTCCGGCCACTACGCCCGTGCCATGGGGGTGCCGATCCGTCGCCTCGTGCTGGCCACCAACGAGAACAACGTGCTCGACGAGTTCTTCCGGACCGGGATCTATCGACCGCGGGCTGCGGCGCAGACCCTGGCGACCTCGAGTCCGTCGATGGACATCTCCAAGGCCTCCAACCTGGAGCGCTTCCTCTTCGACCTGCTCGATCGCGACCCGCAGCGCATCAAGGACGCCTGGGCCGAGCTCGAGGTCCAGGGCTTCCTCGACCTGTCGGCCGAGCAGCACCGCTTCACCGAGGAGTACGGCTTCGTCAGCGGCACCTCGACCCACGCCGACCGGCTGGCCACGATCCGCGCGGTCCACGAGCAGTCCGGCCTCCTGATCGACCCGCACACCGCCGACGCGGTGAAGGTCGCCCGCGACCACCTCGAGCCCGACACCGCGATGCTGGTCCTCGAGACGGCCAAGCCGGAGAAGTTCTCCGACACCATCGGTGAGGCCATCGGGAGCCAGCCGCGCTGGCCGGCACAGGTGCAGCAGATGCTCGACGCGCCCCAGAAGGTCACTGAGATGGCCGATGACGCCCAGGCGCTGCGCAGCTATATCGAGGCCAACGCCCTCCACTGACGCTCTGCGCGCAGACCGTTCACTGCAGACCGCTCAGCTGCGGTGTGCGCGGAAGAAGGTCTGCAGCAGTTCAGCGCAGGCGTCCTCGTCGATCCCTCCGACGACCTCGGGGCGATGGTTGAGGCGTGGATCGCGTACGACGTCCCAGAGCGAGGCGACGGCACCGGCCTTCGGGTCGTAGGCGCCGAAGACGAGGGTGCCGATCCGCGACAGCACCAGGGCTCCGGCGCACATGGTGCACGGTTCCAGCGTGACGGTGAGGGTGTGCTCGTCGAGGCGCCACTGCCCGACCTCGGCTGCAGCCCGCCGCAGCGCCAACACCTCGGCATGGGCGGTCGGATCGCCGGTCAGCTCGCGCTCGTTGTGGGCCGAGGCGACCACGGTCCCGTACGGATCGGTCACGACCGCGCCGATCGGGACGTCACCGTGCGAGGTCGCGCGACGGGCCTCGGCCAGCGCGAGGCCCATCAGCTCGTGGGAACCCATGGCGGTCCGGAGGTTCAGTGCCGGTTCTGCTCGGCGATGATGGTCTCGAAATTGTCCGCCAGGCCGAGCTGCTCGGCGATCTGCAGGACGGTCTCGTCGGTCGAGGAGTCGTCGTCGTCGCAGTACTGGGCCATGGCGATCTCGCTCACCCCCGAGTCCTCCAGGATGGCGAGGTCGCCGATCGGGTCGAAGTCGTCCTCGCCGGGCAGCTCGTCCAGGTCGAGGTGGTCGGCGACGTCGCGGGCCAAGGGCCACTCGCCTGCCATCGATCCGTCGGACAGCAGCACCTGCACCCTCGGGCCCCGGACCCTGGCGATGACGAACATGTCGCCGGCCAGGCTGACGAAGCCCACCGCTCCGGCGTCTCCGGGCAGTCGGCGCAGTTGCCGGACCAACTCGTCGAGGTCATTGGCCACCGGTGGGGTCAGGCCGATCGCGGTCCGCTGGCCCTCCTCGGTGTAGGCGGCCACCACCAGGTCGATGTCCTCGTCCTCGGCATCGTCCAGGTCGTCGTCGTCCTCGTCGTCGTAGTCGTCGTCATCGTCGTCGTAGTCGTCGTCGAAGTCATCGAGGTCGTCGGCATCCTCGACACGCTCGTCACGCTCGTCGGAGTCGTTGAGCGCGAACGACTCGTACTCCTCGGCGTCGTAGTCTCCAGGGCCCTGCGATGCGTTCACGAGACCATGGTGTCAGATGAAGGCCGGTGTGGCACTCCGGTTGCCACCGGAGCCCGGTTTGCGGCCATTCGTCCCGCCTCGACCGGCCCCGGATGTCGCGTGGGCGGGCATGGCTGTGACACAGTGCCCCCGTGGAGTTGCGCGTCATTGACCACCCCTTGGTGGCACACAAGCTCACTGCCCTGCGCAGTGTCGGCACCGACCGTCCGGCCTTTCGGCGCCTGACCGACGAGTTGGTCACCCTGCTCGCCTACGAGGCGACCCGTGAGGTCCGCGTCGAGCCCTGCCAGGTCGAGACCCCGCTGACGACCGCCGAGGGCGTACGACTGGCCGACAGCCCTCCCTTGGTGGTGCCGATCCTGCGTGCCGGGCTGGGCATGATGGACGGGATGATCCGGCTGATCCCGACCGCCGAGGTCGGTTTCGTCGGGATGGTGCGCAACGACGACACCCTCGAGCCGACCACCTACGCCGAGCGCCTGCCACGGGACCTGACCTCGCGCCAGTGCTACGTGCTCGACCCGATGTTGGCCACCGGTGGCTCCCTGGCGGGCACGGTGCGCTTCCTGCACGATCGCGGCGCCGACGACATCACCTGCATCTGCCTGCTCGCCACCAGGGAGGGGGTCGCCAAGATGGAGCAGTTGACCGCGTCCTGGGGGATCCACTGCACCCTGGTGGTCGCCGCCGTCGACCAGTGCCTGAACGAGAGCGGCTACATCGTGCCGGGTCTGGGTGACGCCGGCGACCGGCTCTTCGGTCTGGCGGAATGAGCTCGATTCGGGGGTGAGCCCGATCGGCACCACCCTTTCCAGAAACCGGTTCATGTGGTTCACTGTGTGACTCTGAATCGTTACACAGGAGGAATCGATGTCGATCCCCGTCTCCCGCCGTCAGCTCCTCAGTGCGGCAGTCCTGACCACGGCGGCTCTGCCCGTACTGAGCGGTTGCTCCGATGCAGCGGCCACCGAGGGCGCCCATCTGCGTTTCGCCTGGTGGGGCAGCAGTACCCGCCACGAGATGACCCAGCAGGTCATCGCCGCCTTCACCACCGAGCACCCCGACATCACCGTCGAGGGCCTGCCCGGCGACTTCTCCGGGTACTTCGACCGCCTCGCCACCCAGACCGCAGCCGGCGACGCCCCCGACATCATCACCCTGGGTGGGGCCTATGTTGCCGAGTACGCCCAACGGGGCGCCCTGCTCGACCTCACCACGGTCACCGAGCAGTTCGATCCCAGCTCCTGGATGGACGAGACCGCCCTGGCCAACGGCCGGGTCGGTGAGGCCCTCTATGCCGCCACCACCGGCGTCAATGCCCTGTCGGCGATCGTCAACCCGGTGGTGTTCGAGGATGCCGGGGTCGAGATCCCGGACGACTCCTGGGGATGGGATGACTTCGCCCGGATCGCGCGTGAGATCACCACGGCAACCGAGGACGGGGTGTACGGCTCCGCCGGAGTCCTCAGCCACGACACCATTGACTGCTGGGCACGCCAACGGGGCGAATCCCTCTACACGGCCGAGGGCACCCTGGGGCTGACCCGCGACACCCTGACCGGGTTGTTCGAGCTCTCCCGCCAGATGATCGACGACCAGGGCGCTCCGCCCCCGAGCCTGATCACGGAGTTGGACGGGGTCCCGAACGAGCAGACACTGATGGGGACCAACCGTGCCGGGATGCACCTCGGCTGGAGCAGCGCACTGGCCGCCCTGGCCGACGCCGCCGGCTCGGATCTGATCCTGCTGCCGCTGCCCGGCGAGCAGCCCACCCCGGGACTCTGGCTCCAGTCGTCGCAGTACTACTCGATCAACGCGGACTCCGCGCACCCCCGGGAGGCTGCGCTGCTCATCGACTTCATGCTGAACTCGCCCGAGGCGGGTCAGATCGTGAAGACCGACCGTGGGGTGCCCGCCAATCCCGCCATCCGGGAGGCGATCGGCGACGACCTGCCCCGCGGGGTCAAGGTCGAGGTCGACTACATCGCCCAGCTGGGCGAGCAGACGCTCCAGCCGCTGGTCATCGGCCCGGCGGGCTCGACCGCCGTCGCCGACATCACCACACGGGTGCTGACCGAGGTCGCCTTCGGCAGGATCACCCCACAGGAGGCCGCCGAGCAGTGGTTCACCGAGGCCGAACAGGCGATCAGATGAACCCAGGTCCCCTCCAGGTCGATCCCCGGGACGGTTCAGGTCAGGAGTCGCGGCCCGGGCCCCCTCGGACACCCCAGGCCGAGTCGCGCATCGACCGCCGGGCGGTGGTCGAGCGGCACAGCCCGCAGGTGGACCGTGTGCTGCCCGAGTGGCCCCTGCAGCTTGGCAATGGCGAGTTCGGCTTCGCCGTCGACGTCAGCGGCCTGCAGACCTGGCCGCAGCGCCATCCGCACCGCCATGACGATGCCATCGGCACTCTGCTCGGCACGATGGCCCAGTGGGCCTGGCACAGCATCCCACCGCCACGGCCGTACGAGCTGTCCGAGACCTGGCGGGACCACCCGACCCCGCGGGGTCCCCGGACCTATGTCGACCTTGACCGGCAGTCCGAGCCCGGGGAGCCGGTCCGTGGCACCGAGGCCGCCGAGTGGCTCCGCAACAATCCGCACCGCCTCCATCTGGGGCAGATCGGCTTCGTCACCGACCTCGATCCCGAGTCACTGACCGGGCTCGAGCAACGCCTGGACCTGTGGACCGGGGTGGTGACCAGCCGCTACGACATCCCCGGGGCCGGCCCTGCCGAGGTGCGGACCGCGGTCCATCCGCACCGGGATGCGGTTGGCGTCTCGTCCACCACCGGCTGGCCGATCGCCCTACGATTCCCGTACGGGTCGCAGGCCTGGGCCATCGCCACCGACTGGGACCAGCCCCAACGCCACACCACCGTTCTCCTCCCGCACACCACCGGAGCCGATGAGCAGCGCCGGACCCACCGCATCCTGCGGACACTGGACGACAGCCAGGTGTGCGTGAGCCTCACCACCGACGGCATCGTCGAGCAGACCGCGGCCCATACCGTGACGGTCTCACCCGCACCGGGGAGCGACACCCTTGCCCTGACGGTCGAGTTCGTTCCGGGTCACGACCAGCGAGCCGAGCCGCTCCGGGCCGAGGAGGTGACACGGGCCAGTTCTGTTGCCTGGAAGGATTTCTGGGGCTCCGGTGGTTGGCTCGACTTCGACGGCACGCAGGATCCGCGGGCGGTCGAGCTCGAACGACGGATCGTGTTGTCGCAGTACCTGACCAGGGTGAACTGTGTCGCCTCGATCCCTCCGGCCGAGACCGGCCTGTTGACCAACTCATGGCGCGGCAAGGGGCATCTGGAGATGCACTGGTGGCATGTCGCCCACTTCGCCCTGTGGGGACGCCCGGAGCTCATCGAGCCAAGCCTGGACTGGTATGCCAGCATCCTCGACCAGGCGCGAGAGACCGCCCGGCGGCATCACTGCCGAGGTGTTCGCTGGCCCAAACAGGTCGACAGCAGCGGACGGGAGTCGCCCAGCGACATCGGTACTTTCCTGCTGTGGCAGCAACCCCACCCGATCAACCTTGCTGAGCTGGTGGTCCGTGCCCACCGCGCCCGCGGTGACCGCGAGCGAGCGGCGAAGCTGCAGGAGCGCTGGTCACCGCTGGTCTTCGCCAGCGCCGCCTTCATGGCCGACATCGCCGAGCCCCAGGGTGATGGTTCGTACGGCCTCGGCCCGCCCCTGGTGCCGGCTCAGGAGTCGTACGGCGCCATCCGCGACCGCCTCACCAATCCGGCCTTCGAGTTGGCGTACTGGCGGTGGGGACTGCAGATCGCCCTGCGCTGGCAGGAAGAGCTCGGACTGGAACCGGATCCTGACTGGCGCGCCGTCGCCGACGGGATCCGGGCGCCCCATGTCGTCGACGGCCGGTTGACCGCCATCGACGTCGAGCCGTGGACCCTGCGGACCGATCACCCGTCGATGCTGGCAGCGTACGGCTTCGTGCCTCCGGTGGGACTGGTGGAGCCGAGCGTTGCCCGGGCCACCCTCGACGATGTGATGGCCGACTGGGACTGGGAGTCGACGTGGGGCTGGGACTGTCCGGTGCTGGCGATGACCGCGGCCCGACTCGCCGATCCACAGCTGGCGGTCGATGGGCTGCTGATGCCGGTGACGAAGAACACCCACGGGCCCAACGGCCACAACCGTCAGACCGATCGCCTGCCCGCCTACCTCCCGGGCAACGGCGGACTGCTCGCGGCCGTGGCCCTGATGGTCGCCGGCTGGGACGGAGGGCCCCGGACTCCCGGGATCCCGCAGGACTGGACCGTACGCCAGGAAGGGCTGGTCCCCAGCCCTGGTTGAGGTTCAGGCTGGCGGTGGGCCCACGGTTCCACCGTCGACGAGCGGACAGTCGAGCCACACCCGGTAGGGCGCGCCATCGGGTTCGTCGATCAACGCCAACAGCAACCGGACCGCCTCCCGCCCCATCTCTCGGCGGGGCAGGTCGAGGGCGGTGAGCTCACCGGGCCCCGCAGCATGGACGTCACCGCCGAGGTCCACCAAGGAGAGGTCCCGGCCCAGGACGAGGCCGCGGGCCCTGGCCTCGGTGCGGACCAGGCGGGCATGGTGGCTGCTCTGGGTCAGCACCGCAGTGAACTCGTCGGCCAGCAGGTCGTCGAGGATGCGGCGGATCTCGGCAACACGCTCCTCGCGGGCGACCCCACGCAGGGTGTGTTCGACCTCGCGCAGCTCCAGCCCCCAGTCCCGGCAGCCCTGCCGGTAGCCCTCCCGCCGACCCGGTACGGGATCGTGGTGACTGGCCAGCAGCGCGATCCGGCGGTGGCCCAGGTCGTGCAGCCGTCCGATCGCGGCCCGGGTGCCGCCGATGTAGTCAGCCGCGGCGAAGGACAACTCGCAGCCGTCGATGTACCGCTCACCGATGAACACGAACGGGTAGCCCTCGTCGATCAGGCGATGCATCTCGTCGGGGTCGGCGTCGCTACCGATCAGCAGTCCCCCGTCGGCCAGGCGTAGCCCGTTGACCCCGTTGGCGTAGAGCGAGCGCCGCTCGACCCGGCGTGAGCTGGTGACCAGCAGCAGGTCCCGGCCGACCTCCTCGGCCGCATCCTCGACCCCGACCAGGAACTCGCGATAGAAGTTCTCACCCCCGAGGGGAAAGACCGATTCGTAGGTGAACACGCCGAGCACGTTGCTCGCCGCCCCCACCATCCGTCGAGCCGCCGGGTCGGGTACGTACCCCAGCTCCTCGATCGTCTGGCGCACCCGGCTGCGGGTGGCCTCGCTGATCCGGATCGGCCCGTCCACCCGGTTGTTGACCACGACCGAGACCAGGGCGGGAGACACCCCGGCCGCGCGGGCGACATCGGCCTGGGACACCCGACGGCGTGGCGATCGAGCTCGCACAGCACTCCTCCTGGTCTGCCCCGGCGACTCCGCCCGGGCCGTGGACTGCTCAGTTGTGGCCCGTTGACCTTATCCCGGCCTGCTAGTAGGTTCCACGTATTACGTGTAATCAAGGAGGATCGTGCGAGAACTCGCAGCAGACGTACTGGTGATCGGTGGCGGCGTCGGAGGGGTGGCCGCAGCACTGGGAGCACTGCGCCAGGGACGTCGGGTCGTGATGACCGAGGAGTCACCGTGGTTGGGCGGTCAGCTCACCTCCCAGGCGGTCCCGCCGGACCAGAACGCCTGGATCATCGACATCCCCCCGACGGCGGCCTACGCCCAGTGGGCCGACGGGGTTCGCAACTACTACCGCCGCAACTTCGAGCTCAACGACGAGGCTGCGGCCGACGAACGGTTGAACCCGGGTGGGGGCGGTGTCAGCGGGTTGTGCCACGAGCCGCGGATCGCCGTGGCGGCCTTCGACGAGATGCTGGCCCCGTACCGCAGTGACCGCCAGCTCGAGGTCCTGATGGAGTTCGAGCCGATCGCGGCCGAGACCGACGGCGACCGGGTGGCCTCGGTGACCCTGCAGTCGCGCCGATCCGGCGATCAGGTCGTGGCGAGTGCCCCGTACGTGCTCGACGCCACCGAGGAGGGCCAGCTGCTCGACCTGGCTGGGGTCGAGAACGTGTACGGCGCCGAGTCCCGTGACGACACCGGCGAGTTGCACGCGGTCGACGGCCCGGCCCAGCCGCTCAACCAGCAGTCGTTCACCTGGTGCTTCGCGCTGGACCACCAGCCCGGCGTGGACCACACGATCGCCCGGCCACGTGACTACGACTACTGGCGCGAGTACACCCCCGGCGACTACTGGCCGGGCAAGTTGTTGGGCGTGGCCGACGTCCATCCGGTCACCCTCGAGGCCCGCGAGCGTCCGGTCTTTGCCAGCGACGGTTCCTGGCAGGGCGAGCGGGACTCCAGCTTCTGGCACTACCGGCGCATCATGACGGTCGCCAACTACGCGCCCGGACGCTAC
>DVLP01000361.1 GCA_018715445.1 Candidatus Avipropionibacterium avicola
CCGACTCGGGGGACGTGGGGGTGGGCCCCTCGACGAGCTCGGGGGTCGTGGGGGTCGTGAGGCCGGCGAGGTAGCCGGCGGCGAAGGCATCACCGGCACCGACCACCTCGACCACGTCGGCGTGCAGGGCCGGCACCGTCAGTCGGTGGTCGCCGGACCGGCCGCGGACGAACTCGTGGGCGGCCACGGCACCGTCCTTGACGACCAGCCGGGCAGGTTCGGGCAGCAGGTCCCGTACGTCCTCGGGGGTGCGGCAGCCCCACAGGTCCTGGGCTTCGTCGAGCCCGACCAGAACGATGTCGGCGGCACGAGCCAATCGCTGCAGCCGCGGTGCCGCGGCCCGATCCGTCCACAATCGCGCCCGGTGGTTGACGTCGAAGCTCACGACGACCTCACGCCGCGCCAGAGGGTCCACCACCCTCTCGACCAGCACCGCCTCGGCGAGCCGATCGGTCGACTCCGACAGGGCCGGGGTGATGCCGGAGAGGTGGATGATCCCGACACCCGCAAGGGCATCGCGGGTCAGGTCGGCCACCGACAGGCGTGATGCGGCCGAGCCGGCCCGGGCGTATCGGACCGAGGTCTGCCCGTCGCGGACGGTCTTGACCATCAGGCCGGTGGGTCGCTCCGGGTCCACCACCACCGCCGAGGTGTCCACCCCGCGGGCGGCCAGGAAGTCAGTGATGATTGCGCCGAAGTCGTCGTCACCCACACGGGACAGCCAGCGGGACCGTACCCCCAGGTGGGCCAGTCCGGCCGCCACATTGCTCTCCGCGCCGGCCTGGTGGACGTGCAGCAACGGTTCGGTCCGCAGGTCGGAGGTCGGGGTCAGTAGGCCCATGGTCTCGCCGACGCACAGCACGGTGCGCTCAGTCACGACGAGATCTCTCCTCACATCGATGCAACCTCCGGCGGCCCCGGCCACGTTGGACCTCGTGGGACAACTCATCGAAGACCGCAGATCACGCACGATCGTACGACACGTCAGGAGGGACAGCGATGGCCGTGGCAATTCCCTCGCCGACCCTGGCAGTGGATCACGTAACGTCGCCCGACGTGGCAGACCAACTCGCGCAGGACTTCTCCCGGTTCGTCGCCCAGCACGAACGGATGCTGCTCGGTTTTGCCCAGATGATCGCGGGCCATCGCGCCGACGCCGAGGACCTGGTCCAGACCGCGCTCGCGAAGGCCTATCTGAAGTGGGGCCGGCTCCACCGTGACGACTTCGACGCGGTCGCCTACATCCGCCGCATCATCATCAACGAGCACCACAGCCTGTGGCGCCGCGCCTTCAAGCGCCGCGAGTACGCCACCGAGGTGATGCCCGAGGTTGGCGTCGAGGACATCCATCCTGACGACGAGCTCTGGGAGCAGGTCATGGAGCTGCCGCCACGCCAGCGCGCGGTGATCGCCCTGCGCTTCTACTCCGACATGAGCGTGGCCGACACCGCCGACGTGCTCAAGTGCAGCGAAGGTACCGTCAAGAGCCAGACCAGCCGCGCTCTCACCACGCTGCGTGGCCATCTCGACGTCGACAGCGTGGTCGGGGAGGGGGACCGACGATGAACGACGATCTCGGCCCGGAGGACCTCGGCGACGATCTCGGCGAGCGGCTCCGCAACCACGCAACAACGCAGGGCTCCGGCGCCGACCTGGCTGGCCGCTCGATCCGACAGGCCCGCGGCCTGCGGCGCAGGCGCGCCGTGGCCGCCGCAGTGACCGCCGTGGCGGTGGTGGCCGTCGGGATCGGCGGAGCCGGGGCGCTCGGCGTCCTCGACCCGCGACCGCAGCAGTCCGTCCCGGTGGCCAACTCCCCCCACACCTCGGCCACCTCCCCGATCGAGCGGGTCCCGTCCTCGTCACCGACCGCGCCCTCGGACCCACCGACCACCTCGGAGCAGTCCGACCCACCACCACCGAGCCCGGACCACTCCGATCCGCCGCCGTCGACACCGACGCAACCGGACAGTCCGCAGACCAGTCAGAGCCCCCCGCCCCGCAAGGTCGCTGCCTGCACCGTCGACACCAGCTCGGTGGCGATGGGCCGGGTGCAGGGTGCGGCCGGGCACGTCGAGTACGCGATCGTGCTCACCAACACCAGCGACCAGCCGTGCACCGTGTACGGCTATCCGGGAGTGTCGATCGTGTCCGGTGACGACGGGCACCAGGTCGGCGTCCCGGCGGACAAGGACGCCGAGACCGCCCCGAAGACGGTGACCGTCGAGGCCGGCGGCACGGCAACGTCGGTGTTGCTGGTGGCCCAGGCCGACGCGTACGGCGACGAGTGCGAGCCCGAGGACGGGCGTGGGTTCCGGATCTACATCCCTGAGGAGAAGCGGGCCCAGTTCGTCGAGATGGACGTCACCGGTTGCACGAACGAGGAGATCGTGCTGATGCAGGTCCGACCGTTCGTCGCGGGGTGAGTCGCGGTTTCCCACCTCCCCTCCGCGATCCACCCCCTCTGTGCTGATCCACGCCCGCTGTGGTGGGCGTGGATCGCCACAAGAGATGTGGATCGGTCCCAGGAGGGGATGCCCCGTCAGTCGCGGACGCGGTAGAGGATCTCGCCGGCGTTGGGGATGACGACCGTGCCGGGCTCGGCGGCCATCGCGTCCAGGTCAAGGCTGGCCGGGTCGAGGTAGCCGAGGTTGATCGACTCGCAGACCTCGCGGGGGATCTGGGTCGCCAGGGTGACCTTGACCCGGAGGTTCTCCTCGCCGGTCGCGGGATCGTAGGTGCCCTTGCCCCGCAGGTGGGTCGAGTGGGCCAGCACGCCCCAGTGGATGTGGGAGAACTTGTCCCACTGGGTGACGAAGTAGTCGCGGCAGTGGTAGCCGATCTCGAGGATCTCGTGGTGCACCTCGGAGACCTCGGTGACGTGCGGGGCGTAGATGATCACCTCGCCACCGTCGGCGACGGCCGGTTCCAGCTTGTAGAAGCCCTTCGCCGCGGTCCAGATGTCCTCGTAGCGTTCCGGCATCATCGACACCACGCGCTGGAAGGGCTCCTCGACGTAGGTGACATGGGTCTCGGCCGCGATCGGCGCCGTCAGTTCCCAGGCCCGTTCGGTGGTGCCGAACCCGACGGCCTCGATCTCGCCCGAGCCGGACTCCACCACCAGGCACAGCCCCAGTCGCAGACCCGGGATCAGCTGGGCTCCCTCGTTGATCATCGCGCGCACCGGGGTGATGCCGGTGGTGCCGATGATGTCGTACGAGGTGATCAACGCCCCGACCCAGTGGGTCATGTCGATGAACTCCTGCGAGGCGACCCCGGGGATGTAGTACTTGTTGCCGCCGGAGATGCCGACGACCTCGTGCGGGAAGACCGGGCCGACCACGATGGACACGTCGGACTCGACGACGTGACGGTTGATGAGGATGTCGGCGCCGACGTCGAGACGACCCTCGGACAGTTCGGAGATCCGCTCCCCGCTGATGGAGCCGACGTTGACCAACATGTCCGGGTCAGCCCACTCGTGGTTGACGATCCGCATGCCCGGATAGGTGCTGTCGAGCTCGCCGGGAGCGGCGCCGACCATGCGCTCGATCTCGTCGGTCTCCATGTAGGAGTGGGTGCCCAGGGCGATCACCGCGACCAGATCAGCGGCCCGCTCGACCACATGGCGGTGCAGGGTCCGCAGCAACAACGGCAGCGGGCAGCTGCGGGTCCCGTCGGGGATCACCAGGGTCACGGACTTGCCGTCCAGGTCGACCTGACCGAGCTGATCGCGGACGAAGGCGTCCAGTTCGTCGGCCGAGACGTGCTGGTGCGGGCCCCCGATGAGGCCGGACGGTACGGTCGAGGCTGTCGCGGTGTCCATGCGCTCATCGTAGTGCCGGTGCTCGGGCACGAGCCGACGAGTACGCTGGCGATACGCCCTCACACCAGCCGAGGCGTCCTTCGTTCTCGAAAGGGGCCCGACATGTCGCGTCTCCGCATCGCCATCGCCGGCATGGCCATCGAGTCCTCGACCTTCTCGCCCCACCGGGCCGGGGACCGGGACTTCCGACGCGTCACCGGCGACGACCTGGTGGAGCGCTACCAGACCTGCGCCGCCACCGAGGACCGGGTGGAGTGGATCGGAGTGCACTACGCCCGTTCGATCCCGGGCGGAGCGGTCGAGCCCGACACCTACGCCGATGTGAAGGACCGGATCCTCTCCGGGCTGCGGGCGGTGGTCGCCGACGGGCCGTTGGACGGGGTCTTCCTGGACCTGCACGGGGCGATGAGCGTGGTCGGGACGGACGATGCCGAGGGCGACCTGGTCGCAGCCATCCGTGAGGTGGTCGGGCCCGAACCGATGCTGTCGGCATCGATGGACCTGCACGGCAATGTCTCGGAGGTGCTGGCCCGTGAGGTCGACCTGCTGACCTGTTATCGGATGGCGCCCCACGAGGACGCCTGGGAGACGAAGAACCGGGCGGCCCGCAACCTGGTCCAGACCCTCGAGACCGGCGTCACGCCGGTACGGGCGTGGGTGAAGGTGCCGATCCTGCTGCCCGGGGAGAAGACCTCGACCCGAGTCGAACCCGCCAAGGGCCTGTATGCCCGGATCCCGCCGATCGAGTCGCTCGACGGGGTGATCGACGCCGCGATCTGGATCGGGTACGCGTGGGC
This sequence comes from Candidatus Avipropionibacterium avicola, assembly GCA_018715445.1. GTDB lineage: Bacteria > Actinomycetota > Actinomycetes > Propionibacteriales > Propionibacteriaceae > Avipropionibacterium > Avipropionibacterium avicola. The sequence continues at coordinate 4,621 of DVLP01000361.1, forward strand.
CGACGAGCCCCGTTGCCACGCGACCGTGATCGTCCAGGGCACCGACGCCGACGTCTGCGCCGATGCGGCCCGTGACCTGGCCCGGCAGATGTGGCAGGTGCGTGAGGAGTTCAGCTTCGTCGGCCCGCCCGGCACCCTGGACGAGGCGTTGATGGCCGCGGCGGCGTCGGAGGCGAAGCCGTACCTGATCTCCGACTCGGGTGACAACCCGGGCGCCGGCGGCACCGGTGACGTGACCTGGACACTGGGGCAACTGATCGAACGACCTGACCTGGTCGGCGCCGATGCTCCGAGGGTCCTGGTGGCCTCGGTCTTCGACGCATCGGCACTGGACCAGTTGCGGGAGCAGGAGATCGGCAGCACCGTGGAGGTCGAGGTCGGGGCACGGACCCAGCCGTCCCCGGCGCCACCGGTGATGCTGCGCGGAACCCTGGAGTCCTTGCACCACGGGGATCCTGATGCTGGCGACATCGCCGTGATCGCGATCGGCGGGATCCGCGCGATCATCACCGAGCACCGCAAGGCCTACCACAGCGTCGACGACTTCACCGCCATCGGGCTCGACCCGGCCGAGGCCGACATCGTGATCACCAAGATCGGCTACCTCGAGCCCACCCTGTACGAGCTGGCCACCCGCAGTGGTACGACGGCCTGGACCTTGGCCCTGACCCCCGGCGGCGTCGACCAGGACCTCGACCGGCTCGGCCACCACCGAATCCCTCGGCCGATGTTCCCCTTCGACGCCGAGACCCGCAGTGGTGGCGAGTTCAGCCCCGACTTCGATCCGGTCCTGCTGTCGCGGTCCTGAGGACCGCTCGGACGCCCGCCCAGAGCCGTACGGCTGACTCCGCCGGTGTCTCCTGCGCGGGACTGTGGATCAGACGATCGGTCGGTAACTGGGACCGCAAGAGTGCGGCATCCTGGTCCGCGCCAGCGATCGCCTCTGTCGTCCAGCCCCGCTCGGTGAGCCGCGCCTGTCGTACGGAGTCCGCGACTTCCCAACCGAGCAAGGAACCTGAGCGTTCGGTGAGAGCGGCGATCTGCGCCGCATCAGGCACCTGGACGAACATGACCACCGGATGCCCCGCCCGCCGTACGATCTCGGCGAAGCGCAGCCACAGTCCGTCGTAGGCCGGCCAGAGCGGCGCCGCCTCGGCGGTGGCGATCAGCACGCCCAACAGTGCCCCGTCGGTGAGGATCTCGTCGATGTCGACGACGACCTCTCCCTCGGCCAGGGCGACCATCTCGGTCAGCACCGTGGACTTGCCGGTGCCGGGCGGCGCCGCGATCTGGACCAGTGGGCCATGGGAGGAGGTCGCCATGGCCCACACCCTAGTGGTCGCTCAGGTGCAGCGGACCCAGTTGCTGGCCGGGACGTCCAGCCGCTTCACATTGGCCGCCGACACCCAGGATCCGTTGTCCAGCAGGTACCACAGCTGATGGCTGCCGACCTTCTCGGACTTGACGTAGCAGCGCACCGTCACCTTGGTGCCCTTCGGCAGGGCGCCACGGATGCTGTCGTCGGTGGTGGGACCGGAGCGCATGTTGACCCCGGACTTGGTCTTGCCGACGCCGAACTCGGTGTCGGCGACCGGGCACAGCTTGGGCGCTGCCCCGATGTTGTCGACATAGCGGGCCGTGACCCAGCCCTTGCCGTTGGACAGCTCGTACCACATGCCGTTGCCGTCGACCTTGGGGCCGTTGGCCTTGCAGTCCAGGGAGATCTTGTCGCCCTTCTCCAGAGACCCTGTCGCCTTGGCATGGCTGGACGGTGCGGACCTGATCACCAGGCCCTTCTTGGCGATCACCTTGCCCTTGTAGCCGCCCGCCGCATGAGCAGGACTGGCTGCGGCCACCGATCCGACGGCGAGCCCGGCAGCGACGACTGCGGTCATCGCGGCCCTTGTCCACTGAGAGATCTTCATGATGATCCTCCTTGAGGTGGTTGTGGAAGGTGTACGCCTTCGGGCGGTCGTGGGGTTGCATTCGCAGGGGAAATGACCGCATCACCTCGACGTGACACGCGCAGCGGCGTCGTCATGCGTGGCCTGCCAGCCATGGACGTGGGTTCCAAGCTCTGGGACACTGCCCCCATGGGTGCATCGCGGTCCGACGAGGTCAGCTTCTGGGCCGTCCTGCGTCGTGCGCTCCTCGCCGCCGCCGTCGGTGGCGCTGCCGTCGGGATGATCGCCATGGTGGTGACGCTCGGCACCTTCCATCCCGTGCCACTGCTCATCGCAGCCTTCATCGGCGCCTTCACCGGAGTGGTCGCCGCCCTCGTCTGTGTCCCGGTCTGGTGGGTCCTGCACAGGGTGGGGGCGGTCCGCCTGCGCCGCCCGATCACCGCGTTGGTGGCTGCCCTCATGGTCGGCGTGGCGATGGTCACCGGACAGGACGGAGCGGTCTCACTGACCTGGTCAGCCCTGGCCTACGCATGCGCAGGCCTGGTCATCGCTGCCCTCGCCGAGCCCTGGATCGCGGGCCGGGCGAGCACCGATGCACTGCTGGTGCCCCGGTTCTGCCGGCGACCTCAGTCGTCGGGGTCGTAACCGAGGTTGGCCGAGAGCCAGCGTTCGGCTTCGGCCATCGTCCAGCCCTTGCGTTCGGCATAGTCGGTGACCTGATCCTTGCCGACGCGACCGACCACGAAGTACTGCGACTCCGGATGGCTGAAGTAGAAGCCGGACACCGCTGCCCCCGGCCACATCGCCATCGAATCGGTGAGCTGGATCCCGGTATTGGACTCCACGTCGAGGAGTTCCCACAGCAGCTGCTTCTCGGTGTGCTCGGGGCACGCCGGGTAGCCGGGTGCGGGACGGATCCCGTCGTAGGCCTCCTTGATCAGCTCCTTGTTGGTGAAGTCCTCGTCGGGCGCGTATCCCCAGAACTCCTTGCGCACCCGCTCGTGCAGGCATTCGGCGAAGGCCTCGGCCAGACGGTCGGCCAGTGACTCGAGCAGGATCGCGTTGTAGTCATCGAGGTCAGCCTTGAACTCCATGATCTTCTCGCTCGCCCCCAGCCCACCGGTGACGGCGAAGGCACCGACGTGGTCGGCCAGCCCGCTCTCCTTGGGAGCGACATAGTCCGACAAGGCCTTGTTGGCAATGCCCTTGCGGTGCTCACCCTGTTGGCGCAGATGGTGCAACCTCAGGTGCACCGCGGCACGGGAGTCGTCCTCGTACACCTCGATGTCGTCGCCGACCGCATTGGCCGGGAACAGACCGATGATGCCGTTGGCGGTCAGCCACTTCTCGGCGATCAGCTGGTCCAGCATGGCCTGCGCTTCCTCGTACAGCTTGCGCGCGGTCGGCCCGGTGGCCGGATTGTTGAGGATGTCGGGGAACGACCCCTTCATCTCCCAGGCGTTGAAGAAGGGTTGCCAGTCGATGTAGTTGCGAAGCTCGGCCAGGTCGTAGTCCTCGAAGACCATCACCTTGCCGCCATGGCTGTCGTACGACTTCGTCACACCCCGGGCCGAGCCCAGGTCGGCGTCGAAGACGGCGGGCCGGGGTGGGACATGTCCGGTCCAGTCGACGGGGGCGGCATTCTCCCGTGCCGCGTCCAGCGTGATCAGTGGGCGGTCGGTCTTGGCGGCATGACGGGCCCGCAGTGAGTCGTAGTCGGACTTGACCTCGGCCATCATCTCCGCACGCTGGGCGGGGTTGAGCAGGGTCGCGGCGACCGGCACCGACCGGGAGGCGTCCTTCACCCAGACGACCGGGCCGCCGTACTGTCGGTCGATCTTGACCGCAGTGTGGGCGCGCGAGGTGGTCGCACCGCCGATCAGCAGCGGGATGTCGAATCCTTGCCGCTCCATCTCGCTGGCCACGTTGACCATCTCGTCCAGTGACGGCGTGATCAGCCCGGACAGCCCGATGATGTCGGCGTTGTGTTCCTTCGCCGCGTCGAGGATCTTCTGCGCGGGGACCATCACTCCGAGGTCGATGACGTCGTAGTTGTTGCACTGCAACACAACCCCGACGATGTTCTTGCCGATGTCGTGGACGTCGCCCTTCACCGTGGCCATCACGATGGTGCCGTTGCTGTCGGAGGCGGCCAGGTCCGGGTCCTCGGCCTTCTCCGCCTCGATGAACGGGATCAGGTAGGCGACCGACTTCTTCATCACCCGGGCGCTCTTGACGACCTGCGGCAGGAACATCTTGCCCGCGCCGAACAGGTCACCGACGACGTTCATGCCGGCCATCAGCGGTCCCTCGATCACCTCGATGGTCTGCCCGCCCCGGCCCTTGATCTCGGCACGCAACTCCTCGGTGTCGGCTTCGGCGAAGGCATCGATCCCCTTGACCAGGGCATGGGTGATCCGCTCGGCCACCGGAAGGGAGCGCCACTCCTCGGCCGAGACCTGCTCCTCACCTCCGGTGCCGCGGTACTTCTCGGCGAGCTCGAGCAGGGTCTCGGTCGCCTCCAGGGGATCGGCGACCCGGTTGAGGATGACGTCCTCGATCGCGTCACGCAGCTCCGGGTCGACCTCGTCGTAGACGACCAGGGCCCCGGCATTGACGATGCCCATGGTCAGCCCGGCGGCCACCGCGTGGTACAGGAAGACCGCGTGGATCGCCTCCCGGACGACATTGTTGCCACGGAAGGAGAACGAGACGTTCGAGACACCGCCGGACAGGGAGACCCCGGGCAGGTTCTGCTTGATCCAGCGCACGCCCTCGATGAAGTCGACGCCGTAGTTGGCATGCTCCTCGATGCCGGTGGCGACGGCGAAGACGTTCGGGTCGAAGATGATGTCCTCGGGCCGGAAGCCGATCTCGTCGACCAGGATCCGGTACGCCCTCGCGCAGATGTCCTTGCGTCGTTGGAGATTGTCGGCCTGCCCGTCCTCGTCGAAGGCCATCACGACAACGGCCGCACCGTACTTGCGGCACAGCGTGGCCTGCTCGCGGAACTCGTCCTCACCGGACTTCATCGAGATGGAGTTCACGATGGGCTTGCCCTGGACACACTTCAGCCCGGCCTGGATGACCTCCCACTTGGAGGAGTCCACCATCAACGGCACCCGGCTGATGTCGGGCTCGGAGGCGACCAGCTTGAGGAAGCGATCCATCGCCGCCACCCCGTCAATCATGCCCTCGTCCATGTTGACGTCGATGACCTGGGCGCCGTTCTCGACCTGCTGGGCAGCCACCTGCAGGGCGGTGTCGTAGTCCCCGTTGCGGATCAGCTTGCGGAAGCGGGCCGATCCGGTGATGTTGGTCCGCTCCCCCACGTTGACGAACAGCGAGGATTCATCGATCACCAACGGTTCCAGGCCCGACAGCCGCAGCGCCGGCTCGGCCTTGACCGGCCGACGGGGCGCGCCGCCCTCCACGACCGCTGCGATCGCAGCGATGTGGTCCGGGGTGGTGCCGCAACAGCCGCCGACCAGGTTCACCAGACCGGCGGCGGCGAACTCGCCGAGGACGGTCGACATCTGCGCCGGCGTCTCGTCGTACTCGCCAAAGGCGTTCGGCAGGCCGGCGTTGGGATAGCAGGACACGTAGCAGTCGGCCAGCCGGGACAACTCGGCGAGGTAGGGCCGCATGTCAGTGGCCCCGAGCGCGCAGTTGAGCCCGACGGCGAGCGGCTCAACGTGGCGGATCGAGTTCCAGAAGGCCTCGGTGGTCTGCCCCGACAGGGTGCGGCCGGAGGCGTCGGTGATGGTGCCGGACACGATCACCGGCCAGCGGCGTCCCCGCTCCTCGAACAGGGTGAGGATCGCAAAGATCGCCGCCTTGGCATTGAGCGTGTCGAAGATCGTCTCGATCAGCAGCAGGTCGGCCCCACCGTCGACCAAGCCGTTGAGCTGCTCGGTGTAGGCCTCGACGAGCTGGTCATAGGTGACATTGCGCGCGCCCGGATCGTTGACGTCGGGGCTGATGCTGGCCGTACGGTTCGTCGGGCCCAGTGCCCCGGCGACGTAGCGGGGGCGCTCCGGCGTCGCGTACTCGTCAGCGGCCTGGCGGGCCAGGGCTGCGCCGACGAAGTTGATCTCGTAGGCCATCGACTGCATGCCGAAGTCGGCCTGGGCGATCGCCGTGGCGCCGAAGGTGTTGGTCTCGACCACGTCGGCACCGGCGTCGAGATAGGCCCGGTGGATGTCACGGATCATGTCCGGCTGGGTAAGCACGAGTAGGTCGGAGTTGCCCTTGACGTCACGGCCCCAGTCGGCGAAGCGCTCGCCGCGGTACTCGTCCTCGCCGGGGGCGTGGCGTTGGATCATCGTGCCCATCGCCCCGTCGATGACCATGATCCGCTGGCCGAGGGCTCGGCTCAGCTCGGCGGTGGCGTCAGGACGCACCTGCGGCTCGTCGACCGACGGCATCGTGGTGATGGACACAGCTCTCCTCCCGGTGATCGGAAGGCGTCCTTCTTGGTTCGGGTCGAGCGTGGCGGACCCGCCCGGACCCGTTGCAACGCCTCTCGACCGCCGCCGAGTCTACCCAGCCCGGCCACTCCTGACCCTCCCGGGGCAGTGGGCAAGACCCCACCCACACCGCTCCCCCCCAGGATTCTGAGCAGAATTGCAGCAGATACCGGTTGCTGGCTGCAGGATTGGTCAGAATTCGCGTACAGCGGAGCGGGGAACCCGCCATCGGCGGGGTCGTAGTCTGCTGTCTGTGTGTTGCGCCCCCGATGAGCGGACCCGGTCGACGATGCAGCCGAACCACTCGGGTGAACTGCCGGACGAGGTCCTGAGAGACGCGGCACAGGTGGTCGGAGCCGAGATCACCCTTGTCCGTCGCCTCCCCGGGGGCGTCAACGCGGGATCCCTCCAGGTCCAGCTGGACGGTGGGACGCGTGCCGTGCTCAAGGCCGAGCCTCGCATCCACTCCCATCAGCTCGACGAGACCCTGCGTGCCCAACGAATTGCCGAGCACCTGCGCGGGCGGGGCTACCCCACCCCGGCCTGGCTCGGCGTCGGTGCAACCTCCACCCATGTGTGGCACCTGACGGACTTCGTGGATGCCACGCCGGCGTCAGAGCTGACCCCGGACCTGATCACACAGCTGATGGGGATCATCGAGCTGCAGGCCGGTGAGGCCACCGAGCCGTACGACCACTGGTCGTACGCCTGGCGGGTTGCGACCGGCAGGGAGTCGACAGACGTCACCGAGACGGCGGAGCAGGTGGGCCTGCGTCGCGCGATCGCTCGCCTCCCGGGACACTCCCCCGAGGTGTCGACACTCGTCGAGCGCCTGCGGCAGATGTGCACCGGGGCACCGCCACCACCCGAGGCACCGGACGTGGTGCATGCCGACCTCGCCACCCCAAGCAACGTCCTGGTCCGTGACGCAGAGGTGGTGGCGGTCGTGGACATCGGCAATGCCGGGAGCGGCACGCGCGCCATCGATCTCACCGCCCTCGTGTGGTACACCTTCCGCGATCCGCAGCTGGACGGCGCACGGCAGCAGCTGTGGACCAGGATCCTCGACCTTGTCGGGTGGGACGCTGCGGCAGTGCTCGCCGCCTCACACATCCTCCACATGCTCGAGATCCCCATCCGCGGCGGCCACGAGGACGTCGTGCCCGAAGTGGTCACGCGTGGCCATCACGCCCTCGACGAGCTCACGTCGCTTGACTGACCAGCTGTGACCGGGATTCTGAGCAGAATTGCAGCAGATACCGGTTGCTGACTGCAGGAGTGGTCAGAATTCGCGTACGGCGGAGCGGGGGCGGCCGGGGCACCCTCGACGAGCTCACGACGCTTCACTGACCGGCTGTGCCGAGCCAAACAGGCTCACCTCGATGCCCGGTGACCCGGTGGGCTGTCGATGGCGGCTTCACCACTCCTTGGCGATCCGCAATGGGTGGTGTTCGAGGTCGGCGAGGAAACGTGCACTCCGCGTGCTGGTCGCCCTGGTGAGCAAGACGTCGTCGCACGTCCAGGTGTGCCCTTCGGGTCCAGCCACGATCGTGGCCCTCCACGCGTGGGACCACCCGGCTCGACGGTAGAAGTCGATCAGCGCCGGTGCACACATGAGCAGCCCGATGTCGGCGTCACTCTTGTCGATTCGCTCTGCAGCTCGGAGGTTCAACCGAGTGCTCCATCCGTCCCCGCGGAACGCTGGATAGGTCATCACTGAGGTGGGACTCTGAACCTCGTACTCAGCTCCGTTGACCGTCACTGTGGTCGTGATGATCTCCAGATGGCTGACGAGTTGGGTTCCTGCGACAAAGACCAGATGGTGCGGGCGCAGTCCAGGGTCGGTGATCTGGTCACGAAACCGGTTGGGACCGGTGAATCCCTCGGGCCAGGTGATCCGCAGGAAGCACAGGGCTTGAAGCCGCAACGGTTCGGGAAAGGCCTCGTCCGAGTACTCCTGGAACTCGATCATCGGCCCGGGCTGCTCCATGGTCAGTGGGACTCGCGGCTGACCTCGGAGCCGGAGGAGCCGACCAGGAAGTCGAGGTCGGCACCGGTGTGGGCCTGCTGGACGTGGTCGACGTACAGGCGTTCCCAGCCCCGTTTCGGGTTGGCGAAGGCGGCAACGGCGGCCGGGCTCGGCTCCCGGGCGTTGAGTTCCTCGTCGGCGATGTCGACCGCGAGGAGTCGGTTCTCGACGTCGAGGATCACCCAGTCACCGGTACGGACCTTGGCCAGCGGTCCGCCGGCTGCCGCTTCCGGGCTGACGTGCAGCACGACGGTCCCGTACGCGGTGCCGCTCATCCGGCCGTCGCAGATCCGGACCATGTCCCGTACGCCCTGCTCCAGGAGCTTGCGGGGCAGCGGCATGTTGGACACCTCGGGCATGCCGGGGTACCCCTTCGGGCCACAGCCACGCAGGATCATCACCGAGTCGGCGTCGATGTCGAGATCGGGGTCGTCGACCCGGGAGTGGAAGTCCTCGATCGAGTCGAAGACCACGGCCCGGCCCCGGTGGTTGAGCAGACGGGGCGAGGCCGCCGACGGCTTGACCAGAGCCCCGTCGGGCGCCAGGTTGCCCCGTACGACCACCAGTCCGGCTTCGGCCTGCACCGGGGTGTCGAACGGAGCGATCACCTCGGTGTCCCAGATGGCGGCATCCTCGAGCCCCTCGACCAGGGGGCGACCATCGACGGTGAGGGCCTCCGGGTCGAGCAGGTCCCGGACCTCACGCAGCACCGCTCGCAGCCCACCGGCGCGGAACAGGTCATCCATCAGGTGCTTGCCGGCGGGCTGCAGGTTCACCAACAACGGCACCCGCGACCCGATCCGGTCGAAGTCGTCGATGCTCACCTCGATCCCGAGGCGGCCGGCCAGGGCCAGCAGGTGGACCACCGCATTGCTCGACCCACCGATCGCAGCGAGCGCGACGATGGCGTTGTGGAAGGACGCCTTGGTCAGGAAGGTCGACGGTCGACGATCCTGGGTGATCATGTCGACCACCAGCCGGCCGGCCTCGTGGGAGGCCTGCAGCAACCGTGCATCGGGGGCCGGGGTCCCGGCGACCCCGCGGGGGATGAAACCGAGCGCCTCGGTGACCAGCGCCATCGTCGAGGCGGTGCCCATGGTGTTGCAGTGGCCCTTGCTGCGGATCATGGCCGACTCGCTGGCGGAGAAGTCCTCCTGGCTCAACGTGCCCGCCCGGACCTCCTCGCCGAGGCGCCACACGTCGGTGCCACAACCCAGCGGAGCCCCTCGGAAGTGTCCGGTCAGCATCGGCCCTCCGGGCACGACCACCGCGGGCAGGTCGACCGACGCGGCCGCCATCGTCAGCGACGGGATCGTCTTGTCGCAGCCACCGAGCAGCACGACGGCATCGATCGGGTTCGCCCGCAGCATCTCCTCGATCGCCATCGCGGCCATGTTGCGCCACAGCATCGCGGTGGGTCGCACATTGGTCTCGCCGAGGGACACGACCGGCAGGTCGACGGGGATGCCACCTGCTTCGTAGACCCCGTTGCTGACCGAGGCGGACAGCTCGTCGAGGTGGGCGTTGCAGGGGGTGAAGCCCGCCGCGGTGTTGGCGATCGCGATCTGGGGTCGACCGTCGAAGGCATCGGCCGGCACCCCGCGTCGCATCCAGGCCCGGTGGATGTAGCCGTTGCGGTCCTGCTCGCCGTACCACTGTGCGCTGCGCAGCGGACAGCCCGCCGGCCGTGAGTCGCCTGTCATTGCCCGGTCCTTTCCTGAACCCCGTCACGGTGGTCACCGTCACGATGGTCACCGTCCAGCCACCCGGCCGGATCGGCGATCACCCCCGCCAGTACGCGGTGAGCTGCCCCTGTCGCAGCGCGCCACTCGCCGCCGTCCTCGATGCTCACGGTAGCCGGTGCGATCGGCGCTGACAGCACACGGGCCCGCAACTCGGAGACGATCGGCGCGACCACATGGTCTCCCAGGCAGGCAAGGAATCCGCCGAGCACGACCTCGGTCACGTCGAGCAGGTTGAGCGCTCCGGAGATCGCCACCCCCAGGGCCCGACCAGCAGCTCGTACGGCTTCGCCCGCCACCGGGTCATCGGCGGCCAGCCTGGCCAGCAACGCATCCGTGTCGCGGACTCCGGCGGCGGCCAGCACCGCCCCTCGCCCGGCTCGGGTCTCGAGGCAGCCGGTGGCCCCGCAGGCGCACCGTGGGCCGTCCGGGTCGAGGCACAGGTGCCCCAGTTCGCCGCCCCAGCCGTGGCCCCCGGCGGCGATGCGACCCCGGAGCACCACAGCGGATCCGATGCCGGTGTCGCCGGAGACGTAGAGGAACTCGTCGCGATCACCCCGACGACCCGGAGCCGTGTGTGCCACGGTGGTCGCAGCCGCATCGGCCTCGTTGACCAGGACGAAGCGGCCGAGGTCGAGTCCGCTGTCGGCCAACAGGGGTTGGGGTCGCACGCCCTGCCAGTCGAGGTTGGGGGCGCGCAGGATCTCCCCGGTGGCCTCGGCGACCAGACCGGGGACTGCCAGGCCGAGGCCGACGAGACGGACCCCGTCCACCAGGCGACGTGCCCGGTCGAGCATCGCGGCCGCCTGGGCATGCGCCACGACGGGGTCGCGGTCGTCGAGCGGCTGGTCCTGGTGGACCAGCACCTCGCCGGTCAGATCGATCGCGCGCACCACGACCCGGTTGACCCCGATCTCGCACCCCAGGGCGGCCACCGACCGGCGGGCCGGCACCAGGGGTGTGGCCGGGCGGCCCCGCCCGCCACTGATCGGTGCCTGCTCGTGGACCAGCCCACCGGCGACCAACTCATCAACCAGCCTGGACACCGAGGAGCGTGTCATCCCTGTGCTGGCAGCGATGTCGGCGCGACTGGGTCGGTCCGAGGCGACGATGGTCTCCAGCACCAGGGCGAGGTTGGCCGCGCGCAGGCTCCGCTGGCGCATCACGGCGCGCATCCCCGGGGCGGCGGCATCGGTCATGGGGGTTGACTCTACCGTTGTCGCGACTTAAGTTCGACCCTGGAACAAATATGAGGAGCGTTGCGATGTCGCCTACCCCCGTCCCCGACGACAAGTTCTCGTTCGGCCTGTGGACCGTCGGCTGGCCCGCCGCCGACCCGTTCGGCACGGCGACCCGACCCGTCCTCGACCCGTGGGAGTACGCGCAGCGGCTCGCCGAGCTCGGCGCCTGGGGGATCAGCTTCCACGACAACGACGTCTTCGACTTCGACACCCCACCGACCGTCGAACGCGAACGTCTCGCCGAGCTCAAGCGGGCCTGCGAGCAGAGCGGTCTGGTCATCGAAATGGTGACCACCAACACCTTCACCCACCCGGTCTTCAAGGACGGCGGACTGACCTCCAACGACCGTACGGTCCGTCGTTTCGGTCTGCGCAAGATCCTGCACGCGGTCGACATCGCCGCCGAGATGGGGGCGACGACCTTCGTGATGTGGGGCGGCCGCGAGGGCGCCGAGTACGACGGCTCCAAGGACCTGCACTCCGCGTTCGCCCGCTACGCCGAGGGACTCGACACGGTGGCGGCCCACATCAAGGACCAGGGGTACGACCTGCGGATCGGCCTGGAGCCCAAGCCGAACGAGCCTCGCGGCGACATCCTGCTGCCGACCGTCGGCCATGCCCTGGCGCTGATCGCCGAGCTGGAGCACGGTGACATCGTCGGACTGAACCCCGAGACCGGGCACGAGCAGATGGCCGGGCTGAACTACACCCACGGACTGGCCCAGGCCCTGTGGGCGGACAAGCTCTTCCACATCGACCTGAACGGCCAACGAGGACTCAAGTACGACCAGGACCTGGTCTTCGGTCACGGAGATCTGTTGTCGGCCTTCTTCACCGTCGACCTGTTGGAGAACGGCTTCGTCGCCAACCCCGACGGGCCCCGCTACACCGGACCCAAGCACTTCGACTACAAGCCCTCGCGGACCGAACACCTCAACGGTGTCTGGGAATCCGCGCAGGCCTGCATGCAGACCTATCTGATGTTGGCCGACAAGGCCAAGGCCTTCCGCGCCGACCCCCGGGTGCACGAGGCCTGGCACCGCGCCGGGGTCGACTCGCTCGCCGAGCCGACCCTGGATGCCGGTGAGTCGATCGCGGACTTCCTTGCCCGGGAAGAGGATTTCGACGTCACGGCTGCCGCCGAACGCGACTACGGTTTCGTCCGGCTCAACCAGCTCGCCCTCGAGCACCTGATCGGATGAGGCGACGATGACCACCGTCGCCGGCATCGACAGCTCCACCCAGTCGTGCAAGATCGTCCTGCGCGACGCCGACTCCGGATCGCTGCTCGCCTCGGCGACGGCGCCCCACCCCGACGGCACCGAGGTCGACCCGGAGCACTGGTGGCAGGCCTGCCGGCAGGTGGTCGCCGAGGTCGGCGGGCTGTCCGAGGTCGCTGCGCTGTCCGTCGGTGGACAACAGCACGGGCTGATCTGCCTGGACGAGGACGGCCGGGTGATCCGTCCGGCCCTGTTGTGGAACGACACCCGTTCAGCTCCGGCCGCCGCGGAGCTGGTCGCCGAGCTGGGCGACGGCGACGAGGCCAGCGGCCGAGCTGTCTGGGCCCGTGTGACCGGTGTCGTCCCGGTGGCCTCCATCACCATCGCCAAGGCCCGCTGGTTGGCCGACCACGAACCCGAGCACGCCCGCCGGATCGCCGCGATCTGCCTGCCGCACGACTGGCTGACCTGGCGGCTCTCCGGCAGCACCGACCTGGCCGATCTGGTCACCGATCGTTCCGACGCCTCGGGCACCGGCTGGTTCGACCCGGTCACCAACCGTTACCGACGCGACCTGCTGGCCCGGGCCCTGCGGCGGGAGGAGTCCGAGGTCGCTGACATCGTCCTGCCCCGAGTGCTCAGCCCGGCCGAGGCCGCCGGACACGGCGACCCGGCCCAGGGGTGGGGCCATGTCGTCCTCGGACCCGGTTGCGGCGACAACGCCGGGGCCGCGCTCGGCCTGGGACTGCAGCCGGGCCAGACCTTCGTGTCCCTGGGGACCTCGGGAGTGGTCGCCTCGGTCTCAGCGCAACCGGTCAACGACCCGAGCGGACTGGTGCCCAGCTTTGCCGATGCCACCGGCGCCTTCCTGCCGTTGGCCTGCACGCTCAACGGATCGCGGGTGCTCGACGCGACGGCCACCCTGCTCGGCGTGGACCACGACGAGTTGTCCCGACTGGCGCTGGCTGCCGAGCCCGGCGCGGCCGGACTGGTGCTGCTGCCCTACCTCGAGGGCGAACGCACCCCCAACCTGCCGGACGCCACCGGGACCCTCACCGGACTGACCCTGGGCTCGATGACGCGTGACAACCTCGCCCGCGCCGGGGTCGAGGGACTGCTGCGCCTGATGCGGACGGCGATGGACGCGGTGGGCCATCTCGGCGTCCCGATCGAGCGGGTCAGCCTGATCGGCGGCGGCGCCCGGTCCGAAGCCGTACGGGCACTGGCCCCCTCGATGCTCGCGGTCGACGTGGACGTCCCCGAGCCCGGCGAGTACGTCGCCGACGGTGCCGCCCGTCAGGCCGCCTGGGTGCTGGCCGGTACGGACTCACCCCCGGACTGGCCATGACCGCGGCTCGATCCGCACAGCGGCCCGCCCGCCCGGCGATCCACGGTGGCGCCGTACCTTGGTGACGCTGCACCGTGGTGACGCTGTGCACCTTGGTCGCGTATGATCACGCCCGACCCCGTGAGCTGCGCATGCTCGCATCACGTCTCTGCCTCGCACACCGAGGTCACAACTCCAAGGATTCCCAGATCATGAGCCAACCTCCCCAGT
>DVLP01000362.1 GCA_018715445.1 Candidatus Avipropionibacterium avicola
GCAGCAACGTCACGATCGAGCCGGACGTGCACATCGAGCATCCCGAGCTGTTCGAGGTCGACGACGACGTGACGATCTGCCGAGGGTTCATCGCCATGGGCCAGCCCCGGGTCGTCCTCGGGAAGGGCTCGACGATCTTCCCGCAGTGCTTCGTGCAGGGGAGCGGGTCGATGATCTTCCAGGGCAAGGTCGACCTCTATCCCGGCGGCTATGTCTCGACCGGCGGTGCTGATGGTGTGGTCGAGGTCGGGGCGGGTACGCACTTTGCCGCGGGCTGTGCCCTGTACGGGGGTGGCGGTCTTCGGATCGGCGAGTTGGTGAACGTGGCCGCCCACGTCGTGATGGCCACGGTGCAGCACGATCCTCGCCGGCACCCGGACACCCCCATGGCGCGGACCCACGAGTCCGCTCCGATCACGATCGCCGACGACGTGTGGATCGGGGCCAATGCCAGCATCGTGCCCGGGGTGAGCATCGCGACCGGCTGCATCGTCGGTGCCAATGCCGTCGTGACCCGCGACACCGAACCGTACGGTGTCTACGTCGGAGTCCCTGCTCGTCGCCAGGGTGATCGTCGCAGGGTGGACCCAGCGTCGGAGTGACAGCCAGCCCGCCGTGGCAGCGAGTTGCCATCCCTGTGGGTTCCGGGACAGGCGGCCCTCAGGTCCGCATCCGTTGGAACCTGAGGTGCTGCAGGGGCGTCTGGTGCGGATCCTTGCCCTTGGGCGGGACCCACCACGGAATGCCGTCGATCATCCGGCAGGCCCAGCCGAGGCGGGCGAAGTTGTGGTGGTGGTAGTGGCAGACCAGTGTGAGGTTGTCGAGGTCGGTGTGGCCGCCGTCGAACCAGGCGACGACATGGTGGCGCTGGCACCACTCGGGTGCGGTCGTGCATCCGGGGAAGGTGCAACCTCGGTCGCGAGTGACCAGTGCAAGGGTCTGGTCGCGGTTGGCCAGCCGGTTCGAGCGGCCCTGTGACAGCACCGCCCCGGCGCGATTGAGCACGGTGGGGATCACGGCTGCCTCGTCAGCCATCTGCAACAGCGCCGGTGTGGGGATCACCGTGCCATCGGTGAACCGGGCCACCCCGGTCCGCTCGACCAGGTCGTCATGGTCGATGGTGACCGCGACCGTGGCCGGCATGCCGCCGACGCTCGGGGTGGTCCCGGCACGCAGGGTCCGGTCGAGCACGGTGTCGAGCGCGTCATGACGACGCTGCTCCAGGCTGCGGGTGTCGGACATCTGCGGGGAGTCGTTGAGGCGGGCGAGGGGTTCCAGGACGGCGCGGAGCTTCTGTCCGGTGGCGGGGGTGAGCTTGCCCTCGAGTCGCAGCGATCCGTCACGGGTGACCTGCCACTCGAGGCGGCGGGTCGCCTCGAGGTAGTCATGGTCGTCGAGTCGACCGTCGGGGTCGATGTGGTCGCGGATCCGGTCGACCAGGCGTCCCAGCTCCCGTGCTGGAAGCAGGCGGGCATGGGTGGTGAGGACTCGTTCGGCGCTGGAGCGTTGGTCGTCAGTGAGGTCGGCGAGCTTGTCCAACCGCGCCAGGCCTCGCAGGATCTGGTCGGCCTGGGTCGTACTGGCCTGTCCGGCCGCGACCGCAGCAGCCAGTGTCGGACGCCGAGCCTCGAGTGGTTCCCCGGTGGTCGACACCCGGGCCGACAACTGTTCGGCGGCGCGGATGCGGGCATGGGCCTCATGTCCGCTCAGGTTCAGCAGGGACTGCAGCATCACCGCCGTCGAACGCATGTGGTGATGGTCGGCCAGGTTGCTGGTCTCACTTGCCGTCACGACAGCATGGTCGACCAGGGCCATCCGGTTGCGACTGCGTTCGAACGCTCGGAGGAACCTGGTCTGGTCCGCGTGGTCCAGGGCGAGGAGCCCGCCCACCGGATCGCTCGCGGAGTGGATCAACTGATCCAGCGCAGCATCGAACGCGGCCAGTGCCCGGCCTGGTTCGAGGATTGCTGCGTTGCCTTCCATCACCACAATCTAATCGAACGTGTGTACGAACACAAGGGATCGTTGGCATTCGTTTCGATCGCGCTCCTGCATCCCTCTTGACGCGGCGCAGCCGCAGACCCGGTGCGAGGCCGTCTGATCGAGCGACCTCAACAAAACCAGTGGCCCCTTGTCAGTGGGCCTGCCTATGGTCATGGATGGATCTGTTGACCCGTCACCGACGGACGGGTCGCCGAAGGAGGGGATCGCTGGTGCTGCGCGTGCTGTTTCGCCACGGACTGACCGTCGTGCCCCGCCTCTTCGTGGTGTGTCTGATCACCTCCGTGATCGCCGCCGGACTGAGCATCGCCACGCCGATCCTCGCGGGTCAGGTGATCGGCGGGATCCCTGCCCTGGTGGAGGAAGGTCCCACTTCGACCTTCGTCGTCGTGTTGGTCGCCCTGCTCCTGGTCCTGCTGTTCAGCAACCTGAGCGGCATCGTGAACGACTCGGCCCAACGCCTCATGGACGGCCAGATCCAGAAGGACGCGTCGCTGCGTATCGGCCATGCCCTGTCGGTCGATCCCGATCTGGCGCGACTGGACGACCCGACGGCGATGGCCGAGGTGGCCAAGATCCGAGCGCGGCGGTGGGAAGTCGCGATGGGCGTTCGGCTGGCCTGCGGAGCGATGCCGACCACGGTCATCGGAGCGGTCGGCTCGGCGGTCACCCTCGCGATCGTGCTCGACTGGTGGGTGCCGATCCCGTTGCTGGCGATGTTCGTGGTCGAAGCGGTGCGATTCAGCCGGGTCGTCACGGCCCAGATGGACGTGTGGAGCGGGCAGGCCGAGGCACAGAAGCACGCCATCTACGCCTTCCGACAGGGGATGGGCGGTGCCGCCAAGGAGGTCCGGATCTTCGGACTCGGCGACTACCTGCGTCGTCGTTACGGTGACCACATGCGGGCGGTGTACCAGCCGTACTGGCGAACCCGCCGCTCCCAGACCGCCGTCAACCTGCTGGTCAATGCCGCCCGGGTCGCGGTGACCGTCGGCGCGCTGGCCTGGGCGGGGTGGCGGGCCAGCAACGGCGACCTGGGGCTGGCGGCCCTGGCCACCAGCCTGCCGGTGATCCTGTCCCTCGGGACCACTGATGCGTGGATGTTCGGGCAATTGCAGCGGGCTTCCGAGGAGATCGGCTGGATGGTCGGGCTGACGCGCGACTCGGACTATCCGGGCCCGGTGGCGCTCACTCCGAGCACGGCACCGAGCGTCACAACCGACCCGAAGGCTCCGTCGGTCAGCAGGGTCTCCACCGCCGCCCGGGACCGTACGGACGATGGTCACGATGCTGTCGCGCCCACGGACGCCGACCATGGTCCCGGACCTGCTGGCGTGGTGCTCGACGAGGTGAGTTTCCACTATCCCCGTCAGGAATCGCTGGTGCTGGACCGGTTGTCGCTCGCGCTGCCGGCAGGATCGGCGACCGCCCTGGTCGGTGTGAACGGGGCGGGGAAGTCCACGCTGGTGAAGCTGCTGACCGGGGGCTACCTGCCGACCGGTGGCCAGATCCTGGTCGACGGGCAGGACCTGTCCCGGCTCGATCCCGAGGAGCGGCGGGCCTGGCAGCGGCGGGTCGCCCCGATCACCCAGGACTTCATCCGGCTGCCCCTGCCCGCCGGTGACAATGTCGAGTTCGGTACGGGACGGGCCTGGGCCGGTCACCTGGACGTCGATCCGGACCGCGACAGCAGCACGCTCGACCGGGTCGCCGAACGGGCGGGGATCACCGACCTCATCGCGGGGCTGTCCGACGGGTGGGCCACCGTGTTGGACAAGACGATCCCCGGCGGCACCGACCTGTCGGGAGGGGAGTGGCAGCGCATCGGTCTGGCGCGAGCGCTGCGTGCGGTCGAGGGTGGTGCCGGCGTGCTGGTGCTCGACGAACCGGCAGCAGCCCTCGACGTCGAGTCCGAGGCCCGACTGGTCCGCGGCTACCTCGACCTGGCGCGCCATGTCACCTCCTTGGTGATCTCGCACCGCTTCTCCGTGGTCCGCCCGGTCCCCAGGATCTGCGTGTTGGCCGACGGCGGGATCGTCGAGGACGGATCCCACGAGGAACTGATGGCGATGCCGGACGGGCGCTATCGCCAGATGTTCACCCTGCAGGCCCAGCGGTACCTGGGCAACGATCCGAAGGACGCCGACGAGGAGGTACGAACATGAAGGACCCGACCGACTCGACCGACCAGACCGACCAGACCGACCAGACCGACCAGACCGACCAGACCGACCAGACCGACCAGACCGACTCCACCGCCGCCAGCGGCCCCTCCGCGGACGCGATGCCCAAGGACCGCACCCAGGCCGTGCGGGTGGTGGCACTGTGGATCGCCAC
>DVLP01000363.1 GCA_018715445.1 Candidatus Avipropionibacterium avicola
CTGCCAGGTGGTCCGGGCGACCGGCCGGGTGAGTGCATGCAACAGATGGATCTCCGAGATCCCCGCCGGTACGGCCAGGGTGGCGGTTGCGCCGTCGCTGTGGTCGGCGTCGCTCGCCGGCACCGCAATCGCGTGACCGATCTCGTACGGGCTGAGCTCACCCCTCGCTTCATGGACGCTGACCCCAGCGCCGGCGCGCAGCGTCAGTGCCGCCAGGACCGGGTCGGAGTCCGGGCGGCCGAGGCCGTCACCGACCGGCGAGACCAACAGGTCGACGCCGCCGGCGCCGGTGGTCCAGACCTGACCGGTGAGGCGTGAGCGGAGATCGGTGAGCCAGGTGGCGATCCGCATCGACAGTGATCGGTGGTGGTGGCGGTGGTACCGGTCGCTCCACAGCATCACGGCGACCATCGGGAAGTCGAAGAACTTTCCTTCCCGGGCCAGGATGGCGTCCTCGGTGGACACCCAGGTGGAGACCTGACCGCCGATCATGCCGGGCTGGGCCGAGCGGGCCTCCCAGCGTGGGAAGTGACTGGCGTAGAGGTTCCCGACGGCGACCTCGTGCCCGGCAGCCAACAGGTGGTGCTCGATGTCGCGCTCCCGATCGAAGTACCAGATGAAGTCGAGCATCAGCAGGTCGTCGGGCAGCTGGTCAAGGGCGGCCGCAGCACGATACGTGGCGTCGGGTTGGACCATGTCGGACCAGATCATCGGGCGGACCGGATGTCTGCTGACCCGGCTAACGGTGTCGATGAGATGGCCGAGATCATCAGCGAAGAGTTGGGCGACATCCTTGCTGCGGCAGGTCGGACAGACGCCGAGCTCGTAGACCTCGTCGTGTCCGAGGTGCACATGGTGTTCCGGTTCAAAGACGTCGATGATCTCGGCGATCAGGTCGTCGATCAGCTCGTAGGACCTCGGGTTGGACGGGCAGTAGCAGCTGGGATCCTTGGCGGCGGGCTGATCGGCGTCGAAGAGGTCAACGGCGGCTGTGTTGTCGACCTCGCCGGCGATCTCGGCGATCTCGGGATGGGCCAAGGTCAGATACTGCACGTGGGACAGGGACTGGATCTCGGGCACCACATCCAGTCCGAGTGACTTCATCCACACCACCAGGTCACGGGTTTCGTCCTGGGACAAGGTTTCTCCGGGCGCGACCATGGTGAAGTGGCCCGGCATCTTCCGTTCGCCGGCCAGGGCGCGGTCGTGTTCGGTGCGCCAGACCTCGTTGATCTCAGGATGGGAGCGGAACTCCATCCCGCCGGCGATCTCCACGATGACGGTGTTGAACCGTGACGGCACGACCAGCCAGCGGACCAGGCGGCGGAAGTACTCCAGCTGGGACGGTCCGGGCAGTGGGAGATGGACACCGCGGAACCGATGGCGCGGTTCCTCGACGAAGCGACCGGCCCGGACCCGGCCGTCCATGATCAGTTGCTGCAGGACACATTCGATGCCGTGGCGCAAGCCCTGCTCATCTCCGGTGATCGAGATCCGGTCCTCGGTGACGTCCAGCAGGAAACCTTCCGGTTTCACGTCGACTGCTGGGGCGGGAGCAGCCGCCGGATCCAGAGCGATGACCAGGGATTCCTTGTCCTGCGGGTTTTCCTGACGTAGACCCACCGTCCAGCTCACGTCGACCGCCTCGGCCGCACCGGACACGGCATGGGCCACGATCCGCTCCGCTGCCCCACCGATGGCACCGTGTGCAGTGATCGTGGCGCCGTTCAGTTCGGCCACGGTGATCGTGCCCGACCGCCGCTCGATGGGATGGGCGGGGAAGATCCCCAGTGGCGCCGTGTTGAGTCCGATGACCTCGATCCCGTCGGTCAGGACGATCTCGGCCAGCTTGGTCTCGAGGCGGATGATGCACCGTCGGAGTGCGGTGCCGACGTCGATGCCGATCCGCGGGCTGCGTTCCAGCACGAACTCGTCGGTGGTGCGTGACGACAGGTCTGCCTGTCCGACCTGGCGCCGTCGACCGTCCTGGGCGTGCAGGATCCGGACCCGTTGCACCTGGTCCAGGACAGCAGCGTCGAGGACGATGCGGTCGACGAAGACAGGGCTCTCCCACTCGCACTCGATGTCGATGCCCTGGTCCTTGACGGTCAGCGCCTGCCAGGCGACGGTCCGGCCATGGAAGAGGTCACCGGCAGCAGCAGTGATCCATCCGTCGGGTCCGGCCAGGTGAGCGCGAGTGTCCTCGATGGCATCGGGCGCCATCACCTCCCGGGAATCGCTGCGCACACAGCGATACCGGGCAGGAGTGGTCAGCGATGAGGCATCCATGTGCCTCATCCTCTCAGACGAGCACCCGGAATCGGGCGGTGACCGAGGCCCGTACGGTGACGTCCTCGGGTCGCAGCTCAATGGCTGCTCCGCCGCCCGAACCACCGGTGTCGCGCACGCTCATCGCCATCATGCGGGGCTGGCTGAGGTCGGACGGTTCGGTGATCTCGACGGCCTCCACCTGCTCATGACCCAGGGCTGCGGCATAGCGGGTGGCACGGGCGACAGCGTCGTGGACGGCGGCGGTCTGCACCTGGGCGGTGAGTTCCTCGGTGGTGGCTTCCTCGAGCTCCCAGTGCAGTCCGGCGACAGCGATGGCGTCGACGGCAGCGGTCTCGGTCAGCCACTGCCCCAGAGCGGTGAAGTCGACGAAGCGCACCAGCACCTCGACGGCCGCGTGGTGCACGAGCGGCAGTTGAGCACCGTCGTTGGACCAGGGCCGGTCACCCCAGGCCCGCAGTTGGTCGCTGGACCACCAGCTCACCGCGCCGCTGTCATGCAGCTGCTCCACCTGCGCGGTGGTCTCGGCGTGCAGGGCGCGCACCTGGTTGACCACCGGGTCACGCTCGGGACCGTCTGCTGCGACCCGAAGCCGTACGGTGACCCGTTCGGCCGGCAGCTCACGCTGGGAAGTGCCGTTGACCACGATCGTCAGTTCACCCATGGTGATGTCCGTTCAGTCGAGGACCGTGGCGAGTCGGCGATCCTGGTGAACCCGACCTTCTCACACCATGACGCCGTCGGCATCGGTCCCCGTGGTGGTCGCCGCCGACGCGGGGGCAACCCCCGAGACCACCCCCGCGGCGACGTCTCGACGACAGTAGGGGGCCGAACGCGAGGATGCCTCAGTGGTGGACCACTGAGTTCTCACCGGCGGTGCCCATCCGGTCAGGGCGGATCCGTTCAGTAGAGCACCGTGGCGAACTCACCGACCCGGGTGAAGCCCACCCGTTCATAGGTGCGGATCGCGGCGAGGTTGTAGTCGTTGACGTAGAGCGACAGGTGCGGGGCGACCCGGCGGGCCAGGGTGACCATCGAGGCCATCATCGGCGCCGCGAGTCCCTGGCCCCGCAGGTGGGGCGCGAGCCAGACGCCCTGGATCTGCGCGTACTCCCCCGAGACGGCACCGAGGTCGGCCTTGAAGACGACCCGGCCGTCCTGCACCACGCCGAACGCCCGACGGGTCGCCAGCAGGGTCTCGACATAGCTGCGGTACGCCGTCGGGCTGGGCGCCAACGGGGAGACCCCGACCTCCTCGGTGTACATCGCGACGGCGGCCTCGAAGTACGGTTCCTGCCGGTCTGGCCCGATCACCTCGACCCGGGTGTCGCCGGGCAGCGCCGGGTCGGCACTGATCGCCATCAGCGGTTGGTGGCGACGGACGTCGCGGGGTCGGGTCCAACTGCCCTGCCATCGGGCGGTGAGCCGCTCCCACAGTCCCAGCGCGGCCGCGGCCTCACCGGAGATCGAGCTGCACCGCCGGGTCGGGCCGATCCGTTCGGCGAAGGCGTCCAGCACATCGGGGGCCGCGCTGCCGACCGGCACCAGGTTCGAGCCGGCATGGCACATCGCGACCAGTTCGCCGTCGCGTTCACAGCCGAGGACCTGGCAGCCCAGCACGAACGGGTCGAGTCCGAGATGACGGATCCGGGCCGAGACGAACAGGTTCGACACCGGTCGCTGCACCAGCAGGCGCACGACCGGGGTCAGGTCATCGTTGCCGAGCGCGCGTACCGCGAGTCGAGCCGATGTCCCTGCCGCCATCGTCGTCCCCTCTCCGGGCCGGCCTCAACCGACGTTGACCGTCGGCGAGCCCTCGCCCTCCGGCATCTCCTCGGCGATCCGCATGGCCTCCTCGATCAGGGTCTCGACGATGTCGGCCTCCTTGACCGTCTTGATCACCTCACCCTTGACGAAGATCTGGCCCTTGCCGTTGCCGGAGGCGACCCCCAGATCGGCCTCACGGGCCTCCCCGGGACCGTTCACCACGCAACCCATCACCGCAACCCGCAGCGGGACGGTGAGTCCCTCGAGTCCGGCGGTGACCTTCTCGGCCAAGGTGTAGACGTCGACCTGGGCCCGACCACAGGACGGGCAGGAGACGATCTCGAGCTTGCGGGGCCGCAGGTTGAGCGACTCCAGGATCTTGCCCCCGACCTTGACCTCCTCGACCGGATCGGCCGAGAGCGAGACCCGGATGGTGTCGCCGATCCCCTGGCTCAGCAGGGCGCCGAAGGCGGTCGCCGACTTGATGGTGCCCTGGAAGGCCGGACCGGCCTCGGTGACCCCCAGGTGCAGCGGATAGTCGCACTGCTCGCTGAGCAGTTGGTAGGCCCGCACCATGACGACCGGGTCATTGTGCTTGACGCTGATCTTGAAGTCGTGGAAGTCGTGCTCGGCGAACAGGCTGGCCTCCCACAGCGCCGACTCCACCAGCGCCTCCGGGGTGGCCTTGCCGTACTTGGCCAACAGTCGCTTGTCGAGGGAACCGGCATTGACGCCGATCCGCAGCGAGACGCCGGCCTCGGACGCGGCCTGGGCGATCTCACCGACCCGGTCGTCGAAGGCCTTGATGTTGCCCGGGTTGACCCGTACGGCCGCGCAGCCGGCCTCGATCGCGGCGAAGACGTAGCGGGGCTGGAAGTGGATGTCCGCGATCACCGGGATCTGCGACTTCGCGGCGATCGCCGGCAGGGCGTCGGCGTCGTCCTGACTGGGGACCGCCACCCGGACGATGTCGCAGCCACTGGCGGTCAGGGCAGCGATCTGCTGCAGGGTCGCATTGATGTCGGTGGTCGGGGTCGTGGTCATCGACTGCACCGAGACCGGGGCACCGCCGCCGACCAGCACCTTGCCCACCGCGATCTGGCGGGTGGGACGCCGGGGGGCCAGCACCGGCGGGACCTCTGGCATTCCCAGGGAGACACTCATCTGCAGTACGCCTCTTTCAGCTCGGGCTCAGGGTTCGGTTCACGGCGTGAACAGCGACACAGGGTCAATGATGTCAGCGATGATCAGCACACCACCGCACAGGGCGATGAAACCGGCCACCAGGTAGGCCACCGGCATCAGCACCGCGATGTCGACCGGGCCGGGATCGGGCCGGCGCCGCAGCCGCGCGATGCCGCGACGGGCCCACTCGACCAGCGCACCGGCGATGTGGCCTCCGTCCAACGGCAGCAGCGGGACGAAGTTGAACAGGGCGACGAACAGATTCACCGTGCCGAGGGTGGTGACCAGGCCGGCGACCTTCTCGGAGGCCGGGATCTGGTCGGTGCTGGCGATCTCGCCGGCCACCCGACTGGCGCCGACGATGCTCATCGGACCGTTGGGGTCACGCTCCTGGCCGGTCACCAGGTCGGCCACGACGTGCCACACCCGTACCGGGAAGTTCGCCAGCACCCGGGCCACCCGTTGGGTCATCGACCCCATGTCCTGGAGGGTCTCGACCGGGCCACCGGGGACCCGTTCCTGGGAGGGACTGACGCCGAGGAAGCCGGCTTGCAGGGTGCGCGAGGGGTCGAGGGGGTCGGACACCGCAGTGATCGCGGTCCGGGTCTGCAGGGTGAGCTGTTGCCCGTCGCGCTCGACCAGGATCGCGGCCGGCCCGTCGAGGTTGCCCCGGATCGCGGCCGACAGCTCGCTCCAGGAGTCGACCGGGGTGGCGTTGAAGGCGAGGATCCGGTCACCGACCTCCAGACCGGCCTCGGCTGCGGGGGTCGGCTGGTCGCCGGCCTGACAGGTCTGCTCCTGGCGATCGGCGGGGATCATGCACTCGCTGACGTTGCTGATGACCAGGGTCTCGCGGACCATGCCGATCGAGGCGTTCACCGAGAGCAACAGCCCGAAGGCGAGCAGGATGTTCATCAGCGGCCCGCCGACCATCACGATCAGCTTCTGCCACGACGGCTTCTGGTAGAACAGTCGCCCCTCGTCGGCATCGGTGATCTGGTCGTCGTCGGCGGAGCGGGCATCGTCGATCAACGAGGTGAACATCCCCGTGCTGTTGCTGCGCAGGCCCCGCTTGCCGGGCGGGATCATGCCGATCATCTTGACGAAACCGCCCAGCGGTATCAGTTTGAAGCCGTACTCGGTCTCACCCCGTCGGGTCGACCACAGGGTCCGGCCGAAGCCGACGAAGTACTGGGTGGTCTTGACGCCGAAGAGCTTGGCCGGCACCAGGTGGCCGACCTCGTGCAGGGCGATCGAGGCCATGATGAGGACGAAGAAGAGGATCGCCCCACCGATGTAGATGGCGGTCTCCACCTCACACCGTCCCGTCGGACGCGCCGGTCCTGTTGCTGCCTGTCACGCAGACACTGTACGTGCTCACCCCACCTCGGCCCGGGCCCGGCAGGCAGCCGCAGCCTCGGTCCGACCCCAGGCATCGGCGGCCAGGACCCGCTCCAGGGTGAGCGGGGCCGCAGCACCGTCCTGCTCGTCCAGATGACGGTGCAGCACCTCGGTGATGATGTCGGTGATGTCGCAGAAGCCGATCCGTCCGGCGTGGAAGGCCTCGACGCACTCCTCGTTGGCACCGTTGTAGACAGCGGGCGCGGTCGCCGGACCGGATCCGGCGGCCCGGGCCAGGGCGACCGCGGGGAAGGCCTCGTCGTCCAGCGGCTCGAAGGTCCAACTCGTCGCGGTGGTCCAGTCGCAGGCCGCGGCAGCCCCGGCGATCCGGTCGGGCCAGCCCATGGCCAGGGCGATCGGCAGCTTCATGTCGGGCGGGGAGCACTGGGCCAGGGTCGAGCCGTCGACGAACTGCACCATCGAGTGCACGATCGACTGGGGGTGGACCACGACATCGATCCGGTCGAGCGCGGTGCCGTACAGCAGGTGCGCCTCCAGCAGTTCGAGGCCCTTGTTCACCAGGGTGGCCGAGTTGGTCGTGACCAGCCGACCCATGTCCCAGGTCGGGTGCTGCAGGGCCTGGGCCGGGGTGACCTCGACCAGGTCGGCGCGGCTGCGGCCCCGGAACGGTCCCCCGGACGCAGTCAGGATCACGCGGTCGACCTCCTCGGCGCGCCCGGAGCGCAGGCACTGCGCGATCGCGGAGTGCTCGGAGTCGACCGCGGTGATCTGGCCCTCCCGCGCGGCGTCGGTGACCAGGGAACCGCCGATCACCAGCGACTCCTTGTTGGCCAGCGCCAGGGTCGCCCCGGTCTCGAGGGCGGTCAGGGTGGGCACCAGCCCGGCCGATCCGGTGATGCCGTTCAGCACCAGGTCGACCTCCAGCCCGGCGACCTCGGCCGCCGCGGTGGGCCCGGCCACGATCCGGGGCAGCTTCAGTTCTCCCGCGTTCCAGCCGTTGCGCTTCGCCTCGGCGTAGAGCGCGAGCTGCAGGTCCTGGACGGCGGTGGCCCGGGCCACCCCGACCACCCGCGGACGGTGGCGCAGCACCTGGGCGGCCAACAGGGCGGTGTCGCCACCGGCGGCAGCCAGTCCGACGACCCGGAACCGGTCCGGGTTGGCCTCGACCACCTCCAGGGCCTGGGTGCCGATGGAGCCGGTGCTTCCGAGGATGACGAGGTCACGCACGAGGACAGTCTGTCATCCTCGACGCGCCCGTGAAGTTTCTTAGGATCGCCTCACCCCCGGGGGTGTAGCCTGTGGCCGAGTACGCCTGCACATCCACTGGAGGGAGTCCACCGCCATGACGGTGACCGAAACCCGGCCCAGCGATCTGACCGGCTTCGAGCCGCTCGATCCGGCCATCCGCGAGCAGTACGCGCGTGACGGCTACGTCGTCATCAAGAACGCCCTCGACGAGGAGTCCCGGGCGAAGTACGAGGAGGCCGTGGACCAGGTCTACGCCGAGGAGGAGGCGGCCGACCAGCTCCGCCCGGACAAGTCCATCCACGTGATGGGCTACTTCGACCGGAACCCGCTGTTCCTCGACCTGCTGACCTGGCCGACGACGTTCCCCTACATCTGGGGCAACATGGGGTGGAACATCTACACCCACCACAACCACATCGACGTCAACCCTCCGAAGGACGAGCCGCCCTTCTGGAACTGGCACCAGGACGGCTACCGCCAGAACTCCGACATCGACATGGACGTCCGGCCCATGTTCATGACCAAGATCTGCTTCTGCCTGACCGACCTGTCCGAGCCTGGCTACGGCCAGACCAAGGTCATCCCGGGCAGCCACGTCAACAACACCCTGGCCGGCCGCCCGGAGAAGCCCGGTGACCCGATCATCGAGCCCGAGGGCTCGACCGAGGTGCTGATGGAGCCGGGTGACGCCTTCATCTTCGACCGTCGCCTGTGGCACAGCCGGTCGATGAACAAGTCCGACCGAATCCGCAAGCTGATGTTCATCGGCTACACCTACCGCTGGATCCGTCCCCTCGACGAGAACGTGGCCGACCAGGACTCCGAGTGGTTCGCCGGGCTGACCCCGCTGCAGCAGCAGCTGCTGGGCTACGGTCCCGACAATGCCTCTTTCTGGGGCATCAAGCAGTCCGGCTGGATCGACGACGAGATCCCGCTGCGCGCCGAGCTCAAGGAGCGCGGTCTGCTGGACCGCAGCATCCCCTACCTGCGGTGAGCTGACCGCACGTCGAGCAACGACAGGGCCCCGTACCGATTCGTCCGGTACGGGGCCCTGTCGTCGTTGCGGCTCAGCTGGCGGGTGGCTCGCCCATCCGGTTCAGCCCGAAGCGGTCCTGTCCGCTGACCAGCAGGCAGCGATGCCCCGGATACAGCGGTGGCTCGTCCTGCTCGAGCAGGCTCACGAAGGGCGGGATGTAGCGTGCGGACAGCCCGAGTCGGCGTCGGTCGGAGTCGTTGCGGTGGGAGTGGTGCAACATCCGCTCGTTGAAGATGAAGAACTCCCCCGGGGCCAGCTCCATGTCGATCGCGCGGCTGGCGTCGACCTCGGACGGGTCGGCCTCGTCACCGAAGGCCATGTCGGGACGCGACTTCACGTGGGGCACCACTCGACGGTGGGAGCCGGGGATCACCTGGACACAGGAGTTCTCGGTCGTGACCTCGTCGATCGCCATCCAGATCGACACGTTCACCGGGGGCTCGATCGGCCAGAAGTGGGCGTCCTGGTGCCACGGGATCTCCTTGCCGCCCGACTCCTTGTTGAAGAAGTGCGAGGCCCACAGCACGATGTCGTCGCCGATCAACGACCGGAGTCGCCCGAGCACGGCCTCGTCTGTGACCAGGTCGTGGACCAGCCGCTGGTCGAGGTGGCGGCACTTCACCGGCGGGGTGCCCTGGGGCCCCGGGGTCGTCAGCACCTCCTGGTCGATGCGTCGGCGCAACTGAGCCATCTCTTCGGGGCTGCGCGCCTGGTACGGGCCGAGGTAGCCCTCGGCGAGGAAACGCTCGACCTCGGGTCGGCTGAGCGTTCCCGGGCTGCTGGTTTCCGCTGTGCTGGGACCTGTCGTGGTGGTCATGGTCCCATCGTGACCCGGCACCGATGCGCAGGGCCATGGCCGGGGTTGTCGAAAAGTTGCACTGACCCGTGGATCACCGGTGATCGGAGTGGGCGGCATAGGCTGGCGGATGTGGACACGGCGCGGATGATCGAGCGGCTCGCCACCCAGGGCGATGTCCTTGTGGGGCGGCTGTACGGGTACCACACCGTCGAGCCGGACTGGCAGGTCAGCATCCCTGACGGGTTGGACGAGCACTTGATCCATTTCGTGGTCGCCGGGGACTGTCACGGGACCGTGGGCGGGCAGCCGGTGCACCTGGGACCCGGCGATGCCATGTGGCTGCCACCCCGAACCGGCTTCCGCCTGCACAGCCCACGGAGTCCGGCCACCTTGTACCGCTTCCGGCTGGCCGCGCCGGCCGCCCCCGATGGCCCGGGGCAGGTGGTCCTCGTGCCGGACGCCTGGGAGGTCAGGGCGGCCCTGGACGCGCTGGTCGCCGAGCTCGGCGGTGGGCTCGGATGGCGCCGGGAACGGATCCGGGCGCTGCTGGTGATCGTGATGACGACCCTGCTGCGACTGGCCGAGCGTGACGACGGCCCGGCCCCGCTCACCACCCGGCAGCGCCAGGTCCTCGAGCAGTGGGTCGACGAGCGACTGGCCGAACGACCGGCCCCGTCCGAGCTCGCTGCGGTGGTGGAACTGTCACCCGACTACTTCGCCCGCCGGTTCCGCCAGACCTACGGGGTGGCCCCGAAGGTCTGGTTGGTCCGGCGGCGGATGGCCCGGGCCGCCATCGAGTTGGACGAGTCGGACAGGCCGATCCTGCAGATCGCCCGTCAGCTGGGCCACCAGGACGGCTACCTGTTCAGCCGACAGTTCAAGCAGGTCTTCGGGATGTCACCGCGGCGGTGGCGCACCCGGTCGTCGCGGCAGTGACTCACGCCCCGCCCAGGTAGGACACGATCGTGTGGGCGTACAGGTGCGCGGCCTGGCGGACCGACTCGACGCTGACCGCCTCGTTGGGCCCGTGGCAGTACGTGAGGATCCCGGGTCCCAGCGAGGGGATGGTGGGCACGCCGGCGGCGGAGAACCACGGCGCGTCAGTGGTGCCGGGGAAGAACGACAGCGGTGGCGGATCGGCCAGCACGCGGGCACAGCCGTCCTGCGCGGCGACCACCAGTGGGTCGTCGGCGGCGATCACCGAGGGGTCGATCCAGGTCAGGTCCGGCTCGAACTCCAACCGTGCTTCGATCCCGAGCTCCTGCTCGGCCCGTTCGAGCCACGCGTGCAGGTCCTCGGTCAACGACTCCAGCGTCATGCCGGGGACGGCACGGATGTCGCAGGCGAACATCGCCTCGCCGGGGACGACGCCGTAGTAGACGCCGCCGTTGATCATCACACCCGGATTGACGGTCGGGCGCAGGTCATCGAACTGCTGCGACGGATGGGTGATCACCAGATCTGACGGCATCCGGCTCATCAGGGTGGCCAGCTGCATGCTCGCATTCACCGCAGGGAGGCGGTCGGACAGGCTGCTGTGCCGCTGGGTGCCGAGCACCGTGATGCGGAAGCAGCTCAACCCACGGGAGACCAGATGCAGCCCCTGCCAGTCCCGTTCCCATCCGGAGGGTTCCCCAATCAGGCACCCGTCCCAGTGGGTGAGTTGGGGTGCGAGCCACTTGGAGCCGAACTGGGCGCCGGCTTCCTCGTCGGCGACCAGGGCAAGCTCCAGGCTGCCGTGCTCGGTGATCCCGGCCTCGACACAGGCCTGGGCCGCGATCACCATCGCTGCGACCGCGGCCTTCATGTCGCTGGTGCCCAACCCGTACAGCATCCCGTCGATCTCGGTGGCCACCAGTGGATCGGTCCGCCACAGGTGGGCAGCATCACCGACCGGCTTGGTGTCGACATGTCCACACAGGCCGAGGCGGCGCCCGTCGGGATTGCCGTCCACCCGCAGCACCAGGTTCGGTCGCTCCGGGGCGGCGGCCATCACCTCGCCGGCGCCCAGACCGCGGGCCTCGCCCTGCTGGCGCAAGTGGGCCACGACCGCGCGCTCATCGGCGTACGGCGGGATCTGGGAGTCGATGGCGACCAGATCGGCCACCAGGGCATCCAGCTCGGGTTCCAACTCCTCGACCCGGGCACTCAGCCGGTCACGATCGATCATGGCGTGATTCCTTCCTCGATGGCCGCAACGGTACGGACACAGGCCACAGCATCGCCCACGGTGACCCGCGACGGCGCCTCGGCCCCGGCGACGACGCGGCAGAACTCAGCAATCTCGGCCAGCAACGGATCGCCACCAACCCGGTGACGGTGCACCCCGTCCTCGTTGTCGAGCACCACCGCACCGTCCTCGAGCAGCACGCTGCCCCGGGTGCCGCTCACCACGAGCCGTTCGGTCTCCGTGTCCGGCGGCAGGGTCCACGACGCTCGCAACGTCCAGGTCGCGCCGCGGTCGTCGTGCACCACCGCCGAGAGCCTCGCCCCGTCGTCAGCACTGGCCGCGTCGATCTGCACCGGGGTGGCACCGGTGATCCAGTGGGCGAGGTCGACATCGTGATACATGGTCAGCGAGGCAATGGTGTGGTGGTGTCGGTAGCGCTGGTGATCGGTGCCCCGATGACGTTCGGCGTCGACGGCGACGACCCGACCGACGGCGCCGGCGCTGACCAGGTCGACCAGGTGGCGACATCCGGCGTCATGGCGCAGGACGTGACCCGGGTGGATCAGTCGTTCGGCGTCGGGCAGGGCGGCGAGCGCTTCGGCGTCGGTGACGGTCGCGGCGAACGGTTTCTCCACCAGCACAGGGATCCCGGCCGCCACCAGCACGGGCAGCAGCTCGGCGTTCCCGGCCGGACCGGTGACCAGCGAGACGGCGTCCGGGCCGAGACCGATGACCTCGTCGACCGTGTCCACGGTCTGCAGATGGTGACATCGACCGATCCGCTGACCGAGGTCGCGGTCCCGATCGGTCACCGCGATCACCTCGACCCCAAGGTGTCGGTACTGCCGCAGGTGTTCGATCCCGAACGGTCCCAGTCCGACCACGGCGACGCGAGGTCGTCTCGTCGGCTCCACCTGTGGCCTCCCCGGGTTGACGTCACGGTCGAGCCCACCGTACAGTCCGCAGCACGTCATCACCAAACATCATTATGTCCCTGATTGCCGACCAAAGGAGGTCGCGATGGACGCGTCGTGGATCGATTCGCACATCCACCTCTTCGAGCACGGGTACCGACGCGACCGCCCGGCCGGTGCCGAACTCACCGACTACCAGCAGCTGCGCACCACCCACGGCATCAGCCACGCCCTGGTGGTCGGGTACGAGGGGGACCCGGCCCTGGCCGGCAACAACTCCCACCTCGTCCGACTGGCCGCACAGCACGACTGGATCCTGCCGGTGCGCCACCTCCATCCCCACCGAGGGCTGGCCCCGGCCGCAGAGCTCGCCGAGACACGCTGGGCCGGGGTGAGTGCCTACCTGGTCGACGACGAGGCGACCGAGGCCTGGGATCGGTGGACCGACCGGGAGTGGGCCGCGCTGCCGGACGGCAGCCTGGTCAGCGTCAACGCCACCACGGACCGACTCCCGACGGTGGGCGCCGCTGCCGCCCGCATCGGCCTGCCGATCCTGGTCAGCCATCTGGCCACACCCCCGGCACCCGGCCCCCACTCCACGGTGGCCGAGGCCCTGGCACCGCTGGCGTCCCTGGCCCGACTGGACAACGTGCACGTGAAGCTGTCGGGTCACTGGGCGATGGTCGCCGCTGGCTGGACCGAGCCACAGTTGCAGGAGTCGACCCGTCGTGTGCTCGAGGCCTTCGGCGTCGACCGAGTCCACTGGGGCTCGGACTTCAGCCCCTGCCTGGCCCATCACGACTTCGCCACCGCCACCCATCCGCCCGGCATCGAGGACCTCTCCCCCGCTGAGCTCGCCGACCTCCGTGGCGGCTCCCTGGCCAGACTGCTCCACCTGCCTCCACCATCGTCGAGTGATCGGACCCCCACCTGATGTCCAGCCTGATCGCCCCGTCCGAGTT
>DVLP01000364.1 GCA_018715445.1 Candidatus Avipropionibacterium avicola
CCCTGTTCGCGCTGTTCGCCTTCCCGAACCTGGCCCTGATCGCGGTCTTCGCCTACTGGCCGATCCTGGAGAACGTCTACCTCAGCTTCACCGACTGGGACTTCATCTCCCCCGAGGTGAACCTGATCGGCTTCTCCAACTTCACCGGCCTGTTCAGCAACTGGGCCTTCCCCGCCGTCCTGCTGCGCACCCTGGTGTGGGTGGTCGTGGTGGTGGTCGTGGTGATCGTGCTCGGGCTGGCGCTGGCCCTGTTGTTCTCCACCGGGATGCGCGGTACGCGCTCGGTGCAGTCCCTGGCCTTCGCGCCCCATGTGCTCTCGGGAGCCGCCATCGCCTCGGCCTGGCTGCTGATCTTCGATCCGAACCGCGGGCTCAGTCGACTGGTCTTCAACGCCTTCGGTGCCGAGTCACCGTCGTGGACCACCGATCCGTCGTACGCCCTGCCAGCGTTGATCATCGTGTCGATCTGGAAGGGCCTCGGCTTCGTCGCCGTGGTCTACCTGGTCGGTATCCAGCAGATCCCCGCCGATGTGCTGGAGGCGGCCCGGATCGACGGTGCGGGTCGATGGTCGATCCTCACCCGGGTGATCATCCCGTTGCTCTCGCCGACCACCTTCTTCCTGGTCATCACCCAGACCATCGGGGCCTTCCAGGCCTTCGACGTCATTGCGATGATGACCGGCGGTGGCCCGGCCAAGGCGACCACGACGCTCAGTTGGTTCATCTACGACGAGGCGTTCAACCGCAACAACGTGGGTGTCTCCAGCGCAGCCTCGGTGATCATGTTCATCGTCCTGATGACGATCACGGCGTTGCAGTTCAAGTTCGTCGAGCGGAGGGTGCACTACTGATGGCCGGCCTGACGACTCCCGCGCCGACCCGGATGACGGCGCAGCCCAAGACCTCGAAGCGCCGCGGCAGGACCACCTGGTGGGGTGTCCTCGCCCTGGTGGCCACCGCTCTGGTCTTCGCCTTTCCCCTGTACCTGTTCGTGAGTACGGCGTTCAAGACTGCCGAGGACATCAACAGTTGGCCGATGCGTCTGATCCCACGGTCACTGACCTGGGACAACGTGGTCAATGCGTGGGACCTGGCCCCGTTCGACCAGTTCCTGGTCAACTCGGTCGTCGTCGCGATCATCGGCATGGCGCTGAAGGTCGTGCTCGCGGTGCTGACGGCGTACGCCTTCGCCTTCCTGCCCTTCCCGGGCAAGCGTTGGCTCTTCGTCTTCATGCTCGGCGCCCTGATGGTGCCCGGGCACGTGACCCTGCTGGTGAACTACATCACCGTCGGCAAGATGGGCATGATCAACACCTATGCCGGCCTGATCCTGCCGGGGGTGGCCTCGGCGTTCGGCACCTTCCTGCTGCGCCAGTTCTTCATGTCGCTGCCCCAGGAGGTGATGGAGGCTGCTCAATTGGACGGTGCCGGGCACCTGCGGATGATCCGCTCCTTCATCCTCCCGATGGCCAAGCCGGCGATCATCACGGTGGGCCTGATCGCGCTGATCGACGAGTGGAACAGCTTCGTGTGGCCGTTGATCGTCACCAACTCGGTCAACATGCGCACCCTGCCGATCGGTCTGCTGTACCTGAAGGAGAACGACGGCATCGACGACTGGGGTGCCCTGATGGCCGGCACCTTGTTCGTCGTGCTGCCGATGGCGATCGTCTTCCTGCTGGCCCAGCGCTACATCGTGGCCGGCCTGGCCGGAGCGGCGGTTCGTCGATGAGTGGCCGGGATCCCCGATCGAGCAGGACTTTCGACCAGGAAGGAAGGATGACGTGACGGCCAACAGCCTTCGCCCTCGCGCCCTCAGCCGACGCAGCCTGCTCGGTGGAGCAGCAGCGGCAGCATCGGGTCTGGCCCTCTCCGGCTGTGTCGGGCGCCCCCAGGGTGACTACGACCAGGTCAGTGGACAGGTGCCGCCGCAGTTCGCCAAGCGTCAACGGGTCGTCGTCTGGAGTGCGTTCACCTCCCACAATGCCGAGGTGCTGCAGACGATCGTCAACGGGTTCAACGACTCCCAGGACGACATCTTCTGCGAGATCCAGCTGTTCCCCGGCTACGACGCCCTGGACTCCAAGCTGGCGGCGAGCCTCGCCTCGCGCCAGGTGCCCGAGATCGTCACCCTCAGTGACGTCTCGTGGAACCGTTACCTGCTGGCCGAGACCCTGGAGCCGCTGAGCGGCTACTTCGACGCCGAGTTCACCCCCGACGAGTTCCATCCACGGTTCTTCGAGGAGGGCGTGATCAGGGGTGAGCCGTACTGGCTGCCGTGGGCCCGGTCGACGCCGTTGTGCTACTACAACAAGGAAATCTTCGCCGGGGCCGGGCTGCCGGACCGAGGTCCGAAGACCTACACCGAGATGCGTGAGTGGGCCCAACAGCTCAAGGGCTACGAGCACAACGGTGCCAAGGTGCGGATGCGCGGCTACACCGGTGGCGACGACTGGTACTTCCAGGGGGCCTCGTGGGCCTTCGGCGGCGGCTACTCCGACGAGTTGGAGTGGCTGCTCGACTCCGAGGCCTCGATCGCGGCCCTGGAGATGGACCGCGCCCTCATCCACGACGACCAGATGGGCTATCTGGCCAAGAGTGTGAACGAGGACTTCGTGGCCGGGGTCACCGCGACGATCTTCCAGTCCACCGGATCGATGGCCTCGCTGGTCAAGGCCGCCACCTTCGAGTTCGGGGCGGCCTTCCTCCCCGAGGAGGTCGAGTCCGGGGTGCCGACCGGCGGCAGTGGCCTGGCGATGATGCAGAACGCCGAGCAGCACCGCAAGGACGCCGCCTGGGAGGTCATCAAGTACCTCAACCGCGCCGGGGGACCCGAGTGGACCCTCGGCACCGGCTACCTCCCGGTCACCCGCAGTGCAATGGAGTCACCCGAGATCCTGAAGCGCAACAAGGAGACTCCGTCGTACCAGGTGGCCCAGGACCAGCTGGAGCGGGCGCGGACCCCTGACGTGCTGCGGCGCTTCGTCCGCACCACGGTGGCCGAGATGCAGATCGCCCTGCAGCGGGTCTACGCGTCCAACGAGTCGCCGGCCGACATCCTGACCGAGACGGTGAGCATCCTGCAGCCGGCGGTCGAGCAGACCACCCCGAAGTACCTCAAGTACGTGGCGTGACGGCCTGACAGGTGAGGCGGGCGGTGCAGATCCGCTGCTGGTCGTCGTCGAGCAGGACGACCTCGTAGCTGAGCACCGTCCGTCCCAGCCGCAGGGCGGTCGCGGTGCCGGTGACCCAACCGCTGTGGGCCGAGCGGTGGTGCGTGGCGTTCAGGTCGACCCCGACCGCGACCCGGTCCGGGCGGACCGCTGCGGTCGCGGCGATCGAGGCCAACGACTCGGCCAGCACGCAGGAGGCGCCGCCGTGCCACAGGCCCAACGGCTGGGTGTTGCCGGCCACCGGCATCCGACCCACGACACGCTCGGCCGACACCTCCAGCAGCTCCAGGCCCATCCGGGTGTCGAGGCCCTCGGGCAGGTCCCGTACCCACGCGGGCAGTGCGGTCTCCTTCATGGGGTTGGGGTCCTCCATGGGCTCAGGACGGCTGGTCCGCGGCGAACCAGTCCAGCAGCGCCGGGTCCAGCTCGGGGATCGTGACCGGGGTGCCCTCCGGGCCGACCTCGCCCCGTAGCGAGGAGGTCGCCGCACAGCCGGCCGCGACCGACATCCGGGCGGCGATCGGGGAGGTCTCGGTGGGCCCGCCCTCACGGGCGAAGCGCAGGAACTCGGCGACCAGACGGGGATCGGCGCCGCCGTGGCCCCCTTCGGCGGTGGCGATCGCGACCTCGAGATCGGGCTCCCCGCGACCTCGGGAGCGCTTGTTCCACACCCCGATCGTGCCGCTGCCGTTGCCGTCGTTCTCCAGACGTCCCTGGTCACCGATCACGGTGTAGTTGCGCCAGTAGTCCGGGGTGAAGTGGCACTGCTGGTACGAGGCGAGCACACCGTTGTCGAGCCGCATCGTCATCATCGAGATGTCCTCGACGTCGACCACCGGGTTCAGTCCGGTGAGGCTGCGCGGTGGCCAGTTGTCGGTGCTGAACCAGTCACCCATCCGCTCACCACTGCGGTCGCGGCGGTCGGTGATCGAGCCGTACACCTTGAGCTCGCCCATCGCCGAGACCGTACGGCTGTAGCCCCCGGCCAGCCAGTGGATCACGTCGATGTCGTGGGCGCCCTTCTGCAGCAGCAGGCTGGTGCTACGGGAGCGGTCGGCGTGCCAGTCCTTGAAGTAGTAGTCGCCCCCGTGACCGACGAAGTGGCGGCACCACACCGCCTGGACCTCGCCGATCGCGCCGTCGGCGATCAGGTCACGCATCTGACGGACCACCGGCATGTGGCGCATGTTGTGGCCGATGTAGAGCCGGGTGCGGTTCTGGTGGGCGGCGGTCAGCATGGCGTCGCAGTCGGCGATCGTGATCGCCATCGGCTTCTCGCAGAAGACCGGCACCCCGGCCTCGAGGGCACGGACCGCCGGCCCGGCGTGCTGGTCGTCGCTGGTCACGATGAACACGCAGTCGACCGCGTCCAGGACCTGGTCGACGTCATCGGTGACCAGGGCGTCGGGCAAGGCCTTCGCGGCATCGGCGCGGCCCCGTTCCGAGATGTCGCACACTGCGGTGACCGCGGTCCCGGCCTCCGGGTCGTGGGCATGGCGCCACAGTCCCGCTCGCGCACCGAACCCGATGAATCCGACCTTGAACACGCGCCATCTCCTTTGCTCGTCCACCGAAGGGCCTGACCAGCAGGCTATATCGAGCGTCGGGGTACCGGCGGCGGATGTCGGCCGCTACGTCTACAGTCGTCGGTGTGACCTCCAACGCACGTCTGCTGCTGATCGACGGCCATTCGGTGGCCTACCGTGCCTTCTTCGCGCTGCCGGTGGAGAACTTCTCGACCTCGTCGGGTCAGCACACCAACGGCGTGTTCGGGTTCACCTCGATGCTGATCAACGTGCTGCGTGACGAGCAGCCGACCCATGTCGCGGTCGCCTTCGACCGGTCCCGGACCACCTTCCGTACCGAGATGTACACCGAGTACAAGGCGAACCGGTCCACCTCCCCGGATGAGTTCAAGGGCCAGGTCGACCTGATCAAGGAGGTCCTGGACGCGCTCTCGGTGCCGTGGCTCGACCTGGACGGCTACGAGGCCGACGACATCATCGCCACCTGGGCGACCAGTGCGACCACCCTGCCCGATGTCGAGGTGTTGATCTGCACCGGCGACCGGGACGCCCTGCAGCTGGTCACCGATCGGGTCACCGTGCTCTATCCCCGCAAGGGTGTCTCCGACCTGGCCCGGATGACCCCGGAGGCGGTCGAGGAGAAGTACGGCGTCACCCCGGCCCGCTATCCCGAGCTGGCCGCCCTGGTCGGTGAGACCAGCGACAACCTGCCCGGGGTGCCCGGGGTCGGGCCGAAGACGGCCGCGAAGTGGCTGGCGGCCTACGACGGTCTCGACAACGTGGTGCTGCACGCCCCCGAGATCAAGGGCAAGGTGGGCGAGAAGCTGCGCGACCACCTCGACTCGGTGGTGCGCAACCGCCAGGTCAACGCCCTGGTCCGTGACCTCGACCTGTCGCTGACCCCCGACCAGATGGAGCGGCGGGCGTGGGACCGGGACAAGGTCCACACCCTCTTCGACGCCCTCGAGTTCCGGGTGCTGCGCGACCGGCTGTTGGAGACCCAGTCCGACAGCGCCGAGCCCGAAGGCGGTTTCGAGGTCGACGGTGAGGTCCTGCAGGGTGACGACGTGGCCCGCTGGCTCGGCGAGCATGCCACCGGCACCCGCACCGGGCTCGACGTCACGGGCCACTGGGGAGCCGGCAGCGGCGACATCAGCGCGCTGGCGTTGGCGGCGGCCGACGGTTCGGCGGCCTGGATCGACGTCACCGAACTCGATGCCGAGGCCGACCGTGCCCTGGCCGACTGGCTGGCCTCGCCCGACCACGGCAAGGCGCTGCACGACGCCAAGGGTCCGCTGCTGGCGGCCTGGGCCCGCGGGTGGGACATCCGCGGCATCGCGGCCGACACCCAGCTGGCCGCCTACCTGGTGCGCCCCGACCAGCGCACCTTCGACCTGGCCGACCTCACCGCGCGCTACCTGAAGCGCGAGCTCCGCGTCGAGTCCGACACCTCGGCGGCCGCACCCGAGCTGCAGGACGCCTTCGACTTCGGTGAGGACGACGACACCGCCCAGCAGGCGGCGATGTTGCGGGCCCGTGCCGTGATCGACCTCGCCGCTGCGTTGGACGACGAGGTCGCCGAGCGCGGCGGGACCAACCTGCACCACGACGTCGAGCTCCCCCTGGAGCGGACCTTGGCCCGCATGGAGCAGATCGGCATCGCGATCGACGCCACCTTGTTGGAGGAGTTGGAGTCCGACTTCGACCGGCAGGTCACCGCAGCCGCCGAAGCCGCGTACGCGGTGCTCGGCAAGCAGATCAACCTCGGCTCTCCCAAGCAGCTCCAGGGCGTGCTCTTCGACGAGCTCGCGATGCCGAAGACGCGGCGCACCAAGTCCGGGTGGACCACCGACGCCGATGCCCTCCAGGGCCTGTTCGAGAAGACCGAGCATCCCTTCCTGGCGCACCTGCTGGCCCACCGCGATGCGATCCGGTTGCGTCAGACCGTGGAGGGCTTGCTGAAGGCGATCGCCTCCGACGGTCGGATCCACACCACCTACGGCCAGACGATCGCGGCCACCGGCCGACTCAGCTCCACCGACCCGAACCTGCAGAACATCCCGATCCGGACCGAGGCGGGCCGACGGATCCGCGAGGCCTTCGTGGTGGGCCCGGGCCACGAGTCGTTGATGAGTGCCGACTACTCCCAGATCGAGATGCGGATCATGGCCCACGCCAGTGGCGAGGAAGCGCTGATCGAGGCCTTCCGCTCCGGCGAGGACTTCCACACCATCACGGCGTCACGGGTCTTCCAGGTCGCCCAGGACGAGGTCGACCAGGCCCAGCGCGCCAAGATCAAGGCGATGAACTACGGCCTGGCCTACGGCCTGAGTGCGTACGGGCTGAGCCACCAGCTGCGGATCTCCACCGGCGAGGCCAAGCAGTTGATGGACGAGTACTTCGAGCGCTTCGGCGGGGTGCGTGACTACCTCCAGGGCGTGGTCACCCAGGCCCGTCGTGACGGCTGGACCCAGACCATCCTGGGGCGGCGACGCTATCTGCCCGACCTGACCAGCTCCAACCGTCAGCGCCGTGAGATGGCCGAGCGGATGGCCCTCAACGCCCCGATCCAGGGCTCGGCCGCCGACATCATCAAGATCGCGATGCTCGACGTCGAGTCAGCGCTCGCCCAGGCCGGCCTCGACAGCCGGATGTTGCTGCAGGTGCACGACGAACTCGTGCTCGAGGTCGCCCCGGGCGAGCAGGACCAGGTCGCCGAGCTGGTCCGCGAGCGGATGGGCGGCGCCGTCGAGCTGGACGTCCCGCTCGACGTGTCGATCGGGGTCGGCACCAGCTGGCACGCCGCCGCCCACTGAGGCCCACTCAGCCGTTGCGCAGGGCCCGGGCCAGTTCGGCCCGCTCCTGGGCCGTGATCCGTCCTGCTGCGACCAGTCGACCCAGCTCGGCGTTGTCGGCGTCTGCGACCACATCGGCCAGGGTGCGATCGGTGGCCACGAAGCGGTTGGCGACCCCGGTGGTGGACTCGCCGACGTGGACCTGACGGCGGACATCGGGCTCGGCCTCGCTGTCCAGGGTGATCCGGACGTGGTGCTGCGGATCGCTCACCCCGTCCGGGCGCCAGAGCGTCCACAGGCTGCGGTCGGACGAGACCACCAACCGGGTGCAGCGATCCAGCACCCGGCTCGTCCGCTCGAACGACAGCGGGTCGACCAGGAAGGCCGTGCTCTGGCAGTGCACGGCCAGGTGGCCGCTGGGATGCAGCGCGATGTCGCCACCGCCGGGTGCCGCGGTGCCGCTCAGGTCCGGCAGCGCGAAGGTCCGGGTGAGCTCGAAGTCGTCCAGGTCGACCTCGAAGACGGTGGTGTCCGCCAGCCCGACCAGGCGTCCGTCATGGATCATCAGCGCGTTCACGCTGGCCGCACCCTCCAGCGGGGTGAGGGTTCGCACCACCGTCCGCTCCGTCGGGTCGAACTCGACGAGCACGGCCGAGCCGTCGACCGGGCTGGTGCCTGTCCCACCGTTGCGGCTGCTCCCGGCGAAGACCCGGTCCTCGTGGAAGGTCAGGGCACAGATGGTGTGGTCGCTGACCACGTCCTGGGTGACGACGACCTCACCGCTGGCCAGGTCAACCGTGGTGATGGCACCGCCACGCAGCCCGTAGTCGGGCTCGCTGGTGGCCCACAGCACGCCGTCGTTGACCTGGACGTCCTGCGGACGGATCTGCGGATGCGGCTCACCCTTCAGCTCGACGTAGCGGTACGGATTCGCCTCGTCCTCGTCCTGGTCGGGGCGGTAGGCCAGCAGCGTGCCGTTCGGATAGATCCCTGCGTACACGACGGATTCGTCGTCCTGCTCGGCCCAGGTCCAGTCCTCGACCTGGCCCAGCCGGGCGATGTCGGTGATCTCGCCGGTGGCGACGTCGCGACGGACGCCGTTGCCGTTGAGGAAGGCGTTGATCAGCACCTGTGACCCGTCCGGCGAGGCGACGATGTTGCCCAGTGGGCTCGGGGCGGGGGAGAGGGCGAAGGTGTAGCGCTGCGACTCGTCGGCCTGCA
The DNA here is from genome assembly GCA_018715445.1 of Candidatus Avipropionibacterium avicola. Taxonomy (GTDB): domain Bacteria; phylum Actinomycetota; class Actinomycetes; order Propionibacteriales; family Propionibacteriaceae; genus Avipropionibacterium; species Avipropionibacterium avicola. The sequence continues at coordinate 8,716 of DVLP01000364.1, forward strand.
GGTCGTACCGGAACGCCCCCGCCAGGTAGTTGCCGGCGAAGCCGTACAGCACGTCGTGGTCGTCCTCGCTCGTCCAGTGGTAGCCGACCAGGGAGCCGTAGTAGGTGGTGTGCTCGGTCCGGCTCGCGGTCCGGGTGGCGATCTCGTACGAGCCCAGCACCGTGCCGTCGGGTCCGGCCGTGCTGAACCAGATCCGGCCGTCGCGCGCCTGGGAGGTGCCGCGGCCGGTGCAGGAGTACTCACGGGTGACCTCGCCGGTCTCGGCGTCGACCACGTCGATCTCGTCCCCGGTGGCGGTGTCGAAGACCCGCAGGCGGCGGTCGTTGGTGACCAGCAGGACGCCCTGGTCCAG
>DVLP01000039.1 GCA_018715445.1 Candidatus Avipropionibacterium avicola
CCCCCGAGCCCATCGAGGGGTCCCCTGCTCACTCATGGCCGGATCACCTTCACATGGACCGAGTACGCCGGGACCACCAGCCCGTACAGCTGGTCGGCGTACACCTCGGGCACCAGGTAGGTCAGCATGATCGTGGTGGGGGCCGAGCCGGTCTCGTCATTGCACCGTCGCTCGAAGTCGTCATAGATCGACGACTCGGGCTCCCACGTACGGCCACCGGGTCCGAGCAGTTCGAGTTGGCAGCCGCCCAGGACGGATTCGTCGGCGCCGGTGACCTCGAGCGCTGCGGTGACCCAGACCGCGCCGGGTGCCGGGGTGCCGGGCTCCTGGTCGGGACTCTGGGTCGGGGCGTCGGGGACGACGTCCTGGATCTCGATCGACAGCACCCGGAAGGTGGTGTCGTCCCACTCGGCAGAAGCGCCGGGCGGCTGTTGGTGGTGGATGTCGACGGTGTGCAGCCGGACGAAGCTCGCCCAGATCACCGCATAGGTCAGGGCCAGACCCAGCATGATCGCCAGCACCAGCAGCCAGCGCGAGGTCCACGCATGTCCGGATCCGGTGGTCGACGGCATACTCATGGCGTCACCTTCATGGTGGAGCGCAGCGGGAAGACCGTCGCCGACGCGCTGGTGCGCACCTCGTCCTCGGTGAGCGAGACCTGCCACCGAATCCAGCGCTGGTGCGAGTGGATGGCCTCGCGCGGTCCCACCTCGAAGACCATGTCGGTCAGCCCGTCAGCAGGGACGTCGAACAGCATCGCCTGGGTGGTGGTGAACCCGGGCGGGGTGCGCTGGTCGTACTCGTCGATCGGGGCATGGATGCGGTCCCCACCGACGCGCAGCTGCGGATCGAGCCGGCCGATCGACTCCTGGTCGGCGCTGAGCTCGTACTCGATCAGGACCCACCGGCCGACCGAGGCGAGCAGCCCGTCATCGGTGGCCGCGCTGGCCCCGACGTGGACGGCGGTGATGCGCATGGTGCCGCCCTCGGCCACCTCGATCGGTGCGTCCACCCGGGCATCGACGAACAGTTGCCGGTCGCCGGCCTCGATGTCGTTGGCGACCCGGACCAGTGCGCCGGCGGCCAGCACGGCCGCCACCGTCAGCAGGACGGTCACGGCGCGGCCCAGGGCATGGGTGCGGTGACCGGCAGGGGTGCTGGTGCTCATCGGGACACCTCCTGTCCGTCGTGCTGCTCGGCGGTTGTGTCGTCCTCGGAGGGAGCCGGGTCGAGCGAGGGTGGGCGGAACTGGATCAGGCAGCGATGGAAGGCGATCGCCAGCAGACACATCCGCAGCGGTTCGGTGACCCCGTCGGTGGCCAGGGTGACCAGCGGCTGCCAGGTCAGCCAGAACATCACCTCATGGCCTCCGATCAACCGGATGACCAGCTGGGTCCAGGCCATGGTCACTACCGTCCACACCGCATAGACCAGCACGTACGCACCCAGGAAGCCGATCCCGGCCCGCAGCACGAGGCGCAGTGAGTGGAAGGTCGGCAGGTACTTGTCGTCGATGTCGGAGAGGAAGGCCTCCTTGAACTCCAACCACAGTCGTTCCAGCCGGTTCCGGGTGCTGCTGCCACGGCGTACGGCCTGGAGATGGCGGAGCCGACGGAGCCGCCGCGGCGCCAGCTTGCTGGCACGGCTGTCCATGCCCTTCTGCCACAGCTCGGCCAGCGAGATCAGCTTGGAGCCGTACACCAGGGCGGCGACCGCCAGCCAGATCACCGGTTGGACCAGGGCGTCGAGGGTGAGCGGCCACAACACCTCGGACAGGAACCGGCCGATCGCGGCGAGCACGGCCGGCCAGTGGATGCCGAGACGGTCGGCGAGCCCGCCGATGGCGATCCCCAGCTCGTCCATCCACTGCACGACCGTGCGGCCCTCCCACCACAGGCGGGCCCGCTCCAGCACGTGCTGGCCGGACAGGATCACCACCAACAGGAAGTACGCCTCGAGCATCGTCACCACGACCCCGAGCCAGCGCCAGCCGACCTTCTCGCGGAACAGGTCGACCGCCCGTCGTACGAGATAGGTCCCGACGATCAGGCCGACCACGAACCAGGTCTTGCCCGTACTGGTGAACGGGTTGAGCTCGGTGAGGATCGTCCGGTCGGCGAGGAATCCGCTCTGCAACAGTGCCAAGGCCGTGAGCTGATCTGCCCGGGCCGCGACCTCGTTGACCGCGGCATAGATGCCGAGGAAGGGCAGCAGGGTCAGCGCCAGCACGTGGGTGACCGACTGCTCGGCCGCGTCGTCCTGCTCCTCCGGGGGCACCAGGCTGGTGATGTCCAGGGCTCGGGCGATCACCCGCAACATCAGCACGATCGCGGCCAGGGTCCCCAGCAGGCCGATCGCGAACACGCCGACGGCGAGCCAAACGTGCTCCAGTGGGATCTGGGTCGCGACCCGGGTGCTGAGCTCGGTGACCATCCAGCCCGCCATCCAGATGACGGTCAACTGCGGCCACAGCCGTACCCACATCGACACCGATCCGGCCGCCAGGTCAGCGGTCCCGGCGAGGAAGGACTGCAGGGCGGCCGCAGGGGTCGTCACCGATCGAGAAGCCATCCGCGTCAGCCGTAGGTGTCGCGGGGTCCGCGGCCGCCGTGGACCCGGCGCCGGCCATGGTTCCAGGACGGGACGTCCGGGCCGAGGACGGTGATCCGCTCGACGGTGCCCTGACCGAGCTGCTCGTTGAGACTGGCCACGATGCGGGGGGCCAGACCGCGTAGCTGGGTCGCCCAGGCGGTCGAGGTGGCCCGGACGGTGATCACGTTGTCGCGGTACGACTCCGGGGTGGTGTGCTGGGCCATCATCGGCCCGACCAGCACCTGCCAACGGCCCAGGATGGTGTGGACGTTGACCTCGGCGGTCCAGCCCTTCGAGTCCATCAGCCGGTCCATCGCCCGGCCGAGGAGCTGGGGGTCACGATCATCAGGGTGGGCCCCGGAGACCTGGCCCTCGGTCCGCTTGCGCTTGGGACGGCGTCGCCGACCCGTGCTGGATGCCCCGATCGAGGCCGCCACCTGGCGCGCAAGGTCCAACCCGGTCGGGTCGTGCTCTGCGGACTCGGTGGCCATGGCCCCTGATCCTAGTCGGAGAACGATCGGAGGAAGCCCTGCGACAGCCGGTGATCCCCGTCCGTGATCAGGCTCGGGGACGTGGCAGCCCCTCGACGGGCTCGGGGGACGGATCAGGACCCCTCGACGGGCTCGGGGGTCGGATCAGTCTCGTCAACGGCGGGGTCGGGGGACGGTCCGGTCTGGGTGATCTCGCCGTGCGTGACGGTCCAGGTGGTGCCGGCCAGCGACTTGGGGACGTCGGCGCCGACGGCGGCGGTGACCAGCAGCTGTTCGGCGGTGACCACCGAGGTGGCGAGGCGTTCGCGGCGGGTGGTGTCGAGCTCGGCGAAGACGTCGTCGAGGATCAGGATCGGCTCGATCCCGTCGGCGCGCAGCAGGTGGAAGGCGCCGATCTTGAGGGCGAGGGCGTACGACCAGGACTCCCCGTGACTGGCGTAACCCTTCGCGGGCAGCTCACCCAGGGACAGCAGGACGTCGTCGCGGTGCGGCCCGACCAGGGTGACGCCCCGGACCAGTTCGTCGGCGCGGGCCTCCTGCAGCGCCGTGCGCAGGCGCTCCACCAGCTCACTGCGCTCGGGTGGTGCGGTCACCTCGGACAGTCCGGGCAGGTTCGTCCGGTACTCGGCGCGGGTCTGGTTGTTGGCCGGGGCGATCTCGGCGTAGGCGGTCGCGGTGTGTGGCATCAGTGTGGCCAGGGTGTCCAACCGTGCGCGCAGCAGGTCAGCGCCGACGGTGGCGAGTTGGTCGTCCCACACCTCGAGGGTCGACTCGGCGTACGGGTCGTGGCGGTCCCTGGACCGTGAACGGCGTTGCGAGGCCAAGGACTTCAGCAAGGTGTTGCGCTGGCGCAGCACCCGGTCGTACTCACTGCGGACCCCAGCCATCCGCGGCCAGCGGGTCACCACCAGGTCGTCGAGGAACCGGCGCCGACCACTCGGATCGCCCTTGACGATCGCCAGGTCCTCCGGGGAGAACAGCACCGTGCGGACCAGGCCGAGGATCTCGCGGGGCCGTGGCACCGGCGACCGGTTCAGCTGCGCGCGGTTGGAACGACCCGGGTTGATCTCCAACTCGAGGATGACGGCTCGCTCGTCCTCGCTGCCGGCCCGGATGCGCCCGCGGATGACGGCTTGTTCGGCGCCGGCGCGCACCAGCGGCGCATCGGTGGCGACCCGGTGGGAGCCGAGCGTGGCGAGGTAGTCGACCGCCTCGACCAGGTTGGTCTTGCCCTGGCCGTTCTGGCCGACCAGCACCGTCACGCCCGGGCTCAGCGGCAGCTCGACGTGTTCGTAGTTGCGGAAGTCGACGAGCTGGAGGTGGTCGACGTACACCCGGGCGAGCCTACCGGTCACTCCACGGTGAACGGCTTCACCTCGAGCAGCTTGACCTCGTCATTGCCGCAGCCGGTGAAGCTGTCGTCCTCGACGAACAGGGCGTCCTTGTTGTCGGGCAGGTAGATCCGCAGGCCCTCGGCCTCGGTCGGGTCGCACTCGTCGGCATCGTAGTTGTCGGCCTGGACCACCCGCAGGGTCGCGGTGGCCGACTTGCCGGGCTCGAGGCGAAGTCGTACGACCTCGGCATCGGTGCGCTCGGCCGGGGCGCCGATCTGCTTGCCCTCACCGGCCACCAGGCTGACGCCCGGATAGCCCTCGAGGATGCATTCCTGGTCGCCGGTGTTGCTGGCGATCAGCGGTACGTACAGCGAGCCGGCCGCACCCTCGGCCCGGCCCAGCTTCACGGTGATGTCACCGGGGGTGCAGTCGGCGATCCCGTCGGCGGACTCCTGGTTCGGCTCGGTCGGTGAGGGGCTCTCGGGGGTCGACGACTCGTCCGCGCCCTTGCTCGATCCGGGATCGGACGCGGCCGGGCTGCTGCTCGTGGCCGATGCGCTGTCACCGGCGCCGGGGTCGTCGGACGGTCCGGCACCCGGCTCCGCGCTGTTGCCACAGGCGGCCAGGGCCAGGGCCGGAACGAGTGCTCCGGCGGCCAACAGGGTCTTGATTCGACGGAGGTCCATGGCGTACCACTCTCCTCGTGTCCGGGACCGCACGTCTTGCGGCCTCCATCAAGGACAACGTGACCACCGGGCCATCAGGTTGCACCGCCGTCTCGATCTCGATCCACGCAGGTTTCGCCAATTCACCGCCGCTGTAGCAGGCGTGGATCAGCGCAGAGGGCGTGGATCCGGGAGAAGTGGGGCCCCGAAGCGCGTGGTGCGGAGTGCTGCCCGGTCAGGCCTCTTCGGCGATCACGGCATGGCCGCCGAACTGGTTGCGCATCGCGGCGATCATCTTCATCGCCGGGGACTCGTCCTGACGGGAGGTGAACCGGGCGAACAGCGCCGAGGAGATCGCCGGGACCGGGACGGCCAGGTCGATGGCGGCCTCGATCGTCCACCGACCCTCGCCGGAGTCGTTGGCGTAGCCGCGGATCTCGGAGAGGTCGTGGTCGTCCTTGAGCGCCCGGACCACCAGCTCGAGCAACCAGGAACGGATCACGGTCCCCTCCTGCCACGACTCGAAGATCTCGGGGACGTTCTGGGTCACCTCGTCGGCGGCCTCGAGCAGCTCCCAGCCCTCGGCGTAGGCCTGCATGATCGCGTA
>DVLP01000365.1 GCA_018715445.1 Candidatus Avipropionibacterium avicola
CTGACCCCGGTCACCAGGTCGAACTGGGCGGCATGTTTGTACTTGCCGTCGCGGGGGTGCAGGTCGAGGTGGATGCGTCCCAGTCTGACCCCGTCGCGGACCACGTCGTAACTGGTGACGTCGGGGTGCCAGGCCGGCGCATCGACCTGCTCGTAGGAGACGTCGAACAGGCGCCCGGTGACGGTCAGCAAACCGTCGCGTACCCGGGTGAAGTCAAAGTAGGTGCGCACCTGCTGGGCGTCGACGTCGAACTGTTCGCGACGGATCAGCTCGGTGTAGTGGGCGGTGTCGCCGGAGGTGATCGCGGTGATCGCCGGATCGTCGGCCTGCGCGCGGGCCAGCAACGTCGCCAGGTCCCGTTCGGCGCTGGCGCTGGCCAGGTCGGCGACCCGGTCGATGAACTCACCGATGGCTGCGCCGGTGCCGATCATCTTGACCTCGGCGTCGAAGTCCGGCCACCCGTCATGGCCGAGCAGCACGGCCTGCTCGTGACGCAGTTGCAGCAGCTCGGCCAGCACGGCGTCGTTGGCCGGCCAGCCCCGCTGACCGTTGGCGGTGGCCAGGGCGATCCGACAACCACGGTCCTCGGCGAAGCTGAGGTACGGGATCAGGTCGGGGTAGTCGGTGGTGACGGTGACCAGGCCGTCCTCGTCGGCCGGATGGGCCTCGATCCAGTCCTGGGGGAGCCCGGCCAACTGCTCGGCGGTGACCCGGATGGAGCGGACGTCCTCGCGAATCGTCCGGGAGAACTCCTGCCCGACGACCACCATTCGCTCGGCGATCTCGGTCAGCCGTGCCCGGGTGGCGTCGTCGCGGTCGACACCGCTGCGCTGGAAGTCGCGCAGCACCTTCTCGACCAGTCGGGTCGCCTGCGCGTCGAGCCCGGTGGTGTCGACGGCCGCGACCACCTCGTACAGGGCCCGGTCCTGGCCACGTTCGGTGAGGAAGGCGGCGACCTCCTGGGTGGCGACTTCGGCGCGCTCCCGGACCCGTTCCTCGGGGTGGACCGCGGCGAACAACTCGGCATGGGTGGAGGCGTTCGCGACCGCGACATCGCACTGGTTCCACAGGGCGATGACCTCGTCGGCCGTCCGATCGGTGCCGTCGGTCAGGGTGGCGACCGTGGCGCGTGCCCGCGCCAACCAGGTCTCGGCGCGCTCGGCGACGAAGTCGTACCAGTCGGCGTCACGGGTGGGCAGGGCCAAGGCGTCGGAAGTCACGCCCGCCACCCTAATCGGTGCCACCGGGTGGCCGGCCGGATCGTCGTGGCTGGATCCGGGGTCGTACGGTGGGCCGACGTGACAAGCTCCAGTCCAGCCGCCGGGCGCTCGCGGACCCGCCCGGACCAGCAGGCCCGTCGCGCGCGGATTGCGGTCAGTGCCCTCTTCCTGACCAACGGCGCCCTGCTGGCCAACCTGCTCCCGCGCTATCCCGAGATCAAGGCCGAGCTGGGCATCGAGAACGCGGTGTACGGCCTGGCGGTTGCCGCCTTCCCGGCAGGGGCGATCCTGGCCGGGCTGGGCTCGGCGCCCCTGATCCGCCGGTTCGGTTCGGCCCGGGTGGCGGTGGTGGGGACCATCCTCACCGGGGTGGCGCTGTTGGCGGCGGGGATCGCCCCGGCGGTCGGCTTCTTCGCGCTCGGACTGTTCGTCGCCGGAGCGATGGATGCGGTCACCGACGTCGGGCAGAACGCCCATGCCCTGCAGGTGCAGCGGGCCTACGGTCGATCGATTATCAACTCCTGTCACGCGATCTGGTCGATCGGTGCCGTCCTGGGAGGCTCGATGGCGGCCGGAGCGATCGCGATCAACCTGCCGCTCGGCATCCACCTGGGGATCTCGGCCGGTGTGTTCACCGTGGTGGCGCTGGTCGCCCTGCGATTCTGCCTGCCCAAGCAGGTCGAACCGGCCGCCGACCACGAGACCCCGACCGTACGGGCCGGGGCGCGGGTGTCGTGGCGGATCGTGGCGACGTCCGGAGCCCTGGTGCTGATCGCGATCGCCGGCACCGCGGTCGAGGATGCCGGCAACTCGTGGGCCGCGCTCTACCTCGCCGACGGTCTCGACGCGCCCAGCGCGGTCGCGGCCACCGGCTACATCGCCCTGGTCGGGGCCCAGTTCGTCGGGCGGATGCTGGCTGACGGCCTGGTCGACCGGTACGGACAACGACGGATCGCCAGGATCGGTGGTCTGGTCACCGCGGTCGGGATGGGTCTGGCCCTGATCGTGCCGAGCGTGCCGGGCACGATCGCCGGGTTTGCGGCCGCCGGTCTGGGGATCGCCACCCTGGTGCCGGCCGCCATGCACGAGGCCGACCAGTTGCCCGGGCTGCGACCCGGCACCGGACTCACCGTGGTGTCGTGGCTGATGCGCCTCGGCTTCCTGCTGTCACCGCCGCTGGTCGGGCTCGTCGCCGACCACGTCGGCCTGCGGGTCGGACTCGTCGTCGTCCCAGTCGCCGGCCTCCTCGTCGCCGTCCTCGCCCAGGTCCTCCGCCCGGCCGTCCAGGTCGGACAGGTGGAAGGCCCGGACCGGGCCCCGGTCGGAGCGGAACCGGCCCAGCATCACGACGGTGGGGACGATCCACAACGTGACCGCGACCAACATCGCGACGATCACCAGGGTGCGCGGGACTGAGGCCGTGCTGACCCCCAGCATCAGCCCGACGATGCCGATCACGATCACGGCCAGACCCATCCGGGCGTACGAGGGCTGAGCGAACCAGCGTCCCAGTGGGAGGAAGTGGATCCCCATCACGATCGCGATCAGGCCGGGGATCAGCCACGGGACACCCACCAGCGGCCCACAGATCAGCACCACGACCACGATGGCGGCGAGCTGTCCGAGGTTGAGCAGGTTGTAGCGCCGGACGTTGCGGTGGAAGAGCTCCCGCTCCCCGTCGTCGGGCAGCTTGCGGCCGTACCAGAGCAGCGGGATCGCCGCGATCAGGCCCAGCGCGATCACCAAGGGGTAGGTCGCCAGCTGGGTCGCTCCGGCGATCCACCACACCAGGCCGCCGATGGTCAGCACCAGTGCCCCGATGCGCATCCCCGGCGCGTGCGCGTGGGTCGTGCGCGCTCGGTCCTCTCCCGGTTCGCTCATGGCTCCGACCCTAGTGCGTGGACTACACTCGGCGGTGCGCACACGGCATTGATGGGGCCATCACCCCGGAGCTGGTGGAAGAACGGCGGCCCGAGGTCGCTCACTAGAACCACCCGTGACGTACGAAGCAAGTGGGTCCCATGGGCCTCGAACCGGTCGAGCACCGATCCGGTCGAGCACAGGGGGCCAAGGAGGGTGGTACCGCGGCTCGGTCCTGGATCGGGTTCGTCCCTTCGTCAGTGAAGCGTCACCGACGCACCACAGCGAGCCGAAGGACCACCCAGATGAGCCAGTACCGCCCCGTCCCACCCCAGGTCGACCTGTCTGCCGTCGACCGGGAGATCCTGGACCTGTGGGCTGACCGCGACACCTTCACCCAGTCCTGGGAGCAGACCGCCGACGGTGAGCCGTGGACCTTCTACGAGGGCCCGCCCACCGCCAACGGCAACCCCGGCACCCACCACGTGGAGGCTCGCGTCTTCAAGGACGTCTTCCCCCGTTTCCGGACCATGCAAGGCCGCCGGGTGGACCGCAAGGCCGGCTGGGACTGCCACGGCCTGCCGGTCGAGCTGGCCGTCGAGAAGGAGCTCGGCTTCACCGGCAAGGGCGACATCGAGGCCTACGGGATCGAGCCGTTCAACGCCAAGTGCCGCGAGTCCGTCCAGCGCCACGTCGGGGCCTTCGCCGAGATGACCAACCGGATGGGCTACTGGGTCAACCTCGACAACGCCTACTGGACGATGTCGGGTGACTACGTCCAGTCGGTGTGGTGGGCGTTGAAGCAGATCTTCGACAAGCAACTGCTGGTCGAGGACCACCGGGTGGCCCCGTACTGTCCGCGCTGTGGCACCGGACTGAGTGACCACGAGCTCGCCCAGGGCTACGAGGACGTCACCGACCCGTCGGTCTACGTCCGGTTCCCCCTGACCTCCGGCCCCTACGCCGGTCAGGCGTCGCTGCTGGTCTGGACGACCACCCCCTGGACGCTGGTCTCCAACGGCCTGGTCGCCGCCAAGGCCGATGTCACCTATGCCCTGGTGGACAACGGATCCGAGCAGCTGGTGGTGGCCGAGCCGCTGATCGGGACCGCGCTCGGTGAGGGGTGGGAGGTGCGTGACACCTTCGCCGGGACCGACCTGCTCGGATGGACCTACCAACGGCCCTTCGACCTGGTCGAGTGGCCGGGCACGGCCCACTTCGTGGTGAACGAGGACTACGTCACCACCGAGGACGGTACGGGTCTGGTGCACCAGGCCCCGGCCTTCGGTGAGGACGACTTCGCCTCCTGCCGCCGCAACGACGTCGCCCTGGTCAACCCGATCGACGGGCAGGGCCGCTTCCTCGCCGAGGTGCCGCTGGTCGGTGGGGTCTTCTTCAAGGACGCGGATCCGGTGCTGATCGCCGACCTCGAGTCGCGCGGTCTGATGTTCCGCCACGAGGCCTACGACCACTCGTACCCGCACTGCTGGCGATGCCACACCGTGCTGATCTACTACGCGCAGCCCTCGTGGTACATCCGCACCACCCAGATCGTCGACGAGCTGGTCCGCGAGAACGAGGCCACCACCTGGTACCCCGACACCATCAAGCACGGCCGCTTCGGCGACTGGCTCAACAACAATGTCGACTGGGCCCTGTCCCGCAAGCGCTACTGGGGCACCCCCCTGCCGATCTGGCGCAACGACGTCGATCCCAGCGACATGGTGTGCGTCGGATCGCTGGCCGAGTTGGGAGAGCTCGCCGGTAGCGACCTGTCCGAGCTCGACCCGCACCGCCCGTTCATCGACGAGGTCACCTTCACCCGTCCCGGCGTCGACGGCACCTACCGGCGCGTGCCCGAGGTGATCGATGCCTGGTTCGACTCCGGGTCGATGCCCTTTGCCCAGTTCGGATATCCGCATGTGCCGGGATCGGCCGAGGCCTTCGAGAAGGCCTACCCGGCCGACTTCATCGCCGAGGCCATCGACCAGACCCGTGGCTGGTTCTACACGCTGATGGCGGTCGGCACCCTGGTGTTCGACCAGTCCTCGTACCGCAATGTGCTCTGCCTGGGCCACATCCTGGCCGAGGACGGACGCAAGATGTCCAAGCACCTGGGCAACATCCTCGAGCCGATCCCATTGATGGACACCCACGGTGCCGATGCGGTGCGCTGGTTCATGGCGGCCGGGGGATCGCCCTGGGCGGCTCGACGGGTCGGCCACCAGACCATCGCCGAGACCGTGCGCAAGGTGCTGCTGACCTACTGGAACACCGTGGCCTTCCAGGCGTTGTACGCCGGGGTGAACGACTGGTCCCCGGTCGGCCCCTCGACGGGCTCGGGGGTCGGGGCGGGCTCGGGCCCCTCGACGGGCTCGGCGAGCGATGCGGGGAGCGGGCATGTGCTGGACCGGTGGCTGAGGGCCGCGACCTCCAAGCTGGTCAGCGATGTCACTGCTGCGTTGGAGGACTTCGACACCCAGCGCACCGGTCAGCTGATCGGTGAGTTCGTCGACGACCTGTCGAACTGGTACGTCCGGCGTTCGCGTCGCCGCTTCTGGCACGGCGATGCCGGGGCGCTGCAGACCTTGCACGACACCCTCGACGTCGTCACCCGGCTGATGGCCCCGCTCACCCCGTTCGTGACCGAGCGCGTGTGGCAGGACCTCTTCGCTGTCCAGGACGGGCAGCCGGAGTCGGTCCACCTGGCCTCCTGGCCGGTGGCCGATGCCGCCGATCGTGATGACGAGCTGTTGGTGGCCATGCGGCTGACCCGTCGGTTGGTCGAGCTGGGCCGTGCGGCCCGGTCGGAGGCCTCGGTGAAGATCCGCCAGCCGCTGCGGCGTGCGCTGGTCCCGACCGCTGCCCACCAACGGCTCTCGGCCGAACTGCTGGACGAGATCGCCGCCGAGCTGAACGTCGGTGCGGTCGAGTCCTTCTCCGGTGCCGGCGACCTGGTCGACCACTCGGCCAAGGGCAACTTCCGCAACCTGGGCAAGAGGTTCGCCAAGGACACCCCGAAGGTGGCCGCCGCGATCGCCGCGGCCGATGCGTCCGCGCTGGCGGGTGCCCTGGCCGAGGCGGGCACCGCCACGGTGAGCGTCGAGGGCCTCGGGGAGGTCGAGGTGGGAGCCGATGACGTCCTGATCTCGGAGCGACCCCGCGAGGGATGGTCGGTGGTCAACGAACAGGGTGAGACCATCGCGCTCGACCTGGAGATCACCCCGGAGCTGGAGCGGGCCGGACTGGCACGCGAAGTCGTACGACTGGTGCAGGAGACCCGCAAGGGCTCCGGCTTCGAGGTCTCGGACCGGATCCGACTGTGGTGGTCGGCCACCGGCAAACTCGCCGAATCGCTGACCGAGCACGAAGAACTCGTCTCCGGTGAGGTGTTGGCGGTCGAGATGACCCGGGCCGAACCGGGTGAGGGATGGTCGCGCGACGAGGACCTCGGCCTGGACTACCGGATCGAGCGGGTGAGCGCGTGAGCGCGTCGGATCCGGACAGCGCCGCTCGCCTGGTCGTCCTGCTGCACGGGATGGGCCAGTCGCCCCAGTCCTGGCAGGACCAGGTCGTCGCCCTGCCGCCCGGCGTCCGCGCCGTCGCGCCGTGGGTGTACGGGATGCGTCCCGGTCGCTCGGACGTGTTCAGCCTCGCTGCTGCGACCGACGACGTCGCCCGGACGCTCGACCTGCAGGGCGCCGAGACTGCGGTCGTGTGTGGGGTGTCGTTGGGGGCCCGGATCGCGCTGGAGTTCGCCGTTCG
>DVLP01000366.1 GCA_018715445.1 Candidatus Avipropionibacterium avicola
CACTCCCCGTTGCCGGTCCGCCCATCCCGTTGCTGGTACGCCCACCGCCGGAGGACGGCAGTCCATCACCGAGGCCTGCGGTCCTCACCGAATCCTTGCGGTCCTTCACCCTCCTCCGCGTACGCACCCGACCGGCTCTTGACATCTCCGTACCGCGGGTATTCAATACCGCTGGTACCGATGTGTCGAAGGAGTCCGATGTCCACCCGATCCGCCACCGCCGCGGTCACCACCACACCACGGCCACGGCCCCGCCGTACCGAGGTACGGGCCGATCTGCTCCGTGCCGCTCGCGAGGCCTTCCTCGAACGCGGGTACGCCGGCACCTCGGTGGCCGAGATCGCGCGGGCCGCCGGGTTCACCAAGGGCGCGGTGTATTCCAACTTCGGCAGCAAGGAAGCGTTGTTCGCCGAGGTCTGCCGCACCGAGTTCAACACCGCCACCACCGATCTGCTGGCCGACCTGGTCGAGACCACCCGACGCGGGCAACGACTGAGCCCGGAGACGGCCTCACGCCTCGGCGCGTTGGTGATCGACCACTCCGCCCTCCAGGTGGCCACCGGCGAGTTCCGCTCGCTGGCCGCTGCCAATCCCGAGGTCGCCGCCAGCTATGCCGCCCTGCGGGCCGACCAGATCACCCGCCTCACCGACGAGCTCGGTCGACTCGCCCTGCTCGGCCCTCGCGCCAGCACCACGCAGTACCGTTCGCTCGCCATCGCGCTGCTGGCCATGCTGAACACCTTGGCCCTGGAGCATCGCGCCGCCCCCGAGCTGTATCCCGGCGAAGTCGTCGAGGACACCATGACCTTCCTGGTCGAAGGACTGCTGCCATGACCGACGAGCGCCAGGACACCCCCGAGGACGAACGCACCGACGTACGTCCGGACGACCACGACGATCCCACCGAGACCGACACCAGCCCCACCGACGAGCGCCCCGACCCCGAGGACGTCCACGGCGCTGACGAGCCCAGCGCAGCCGACGACGATGTCGACGAGGACCGCGACACCGTCGAGCTCACCGTTCCTGCCCGTCACGCCGCTCCCCCGCAGGTCGCCGAGCCCGATCCGCAGGAGCACCCTCCGCTGATGGAGCTCACCGATCTCGCCCTGGTCCATCGTGGCGAGCCGGTCTTCGGCCCGGTCACCGCCACGATCCCGACCGGTGTCCTGGTCGTGGTCCACGGTGCCGCCGGCAGTGGACGCTCCAGCCTGCTGCTCGCGCTGGCCGGGCGGATGCGCGGCACCACCGGCACCGCCACCCTGCTGCCCCCGCCGGACACCGACGGCCGCCTCGCACGGTGGCGCGCCCGCCGCGACCATCGCCGGGCCACCTCCATCGCCCGGATCGGCGACCTGGTCGACCTGGACGACCAGCTCACGGTCGGCGAATCCCTCACCGAACGCTGCCTGGGCGACCAGGTGGCGACCGCAGCAGGACAGTCCCGGTTCACCGAGCTGAGCGCCGCAGCCGGGATCAGCTTGGACCCCTCGACCAGGATCGGTTCCCTGCCGGCCCTGGAGCGGACGGTCCTGACGGTCATCCTGGCCATGGTCCGACCCGCCCGGCTGGTCGTGCTCGACGATGTCGACGCCAACCTCGACACCGACGCCCAGGCCGAACTGCTCACCATCGTCGACCGACTCGCCGTCCACCAGACGACCACCGTGGTCGCCAGCACCTGTGACCTGCGCGGGGTCCCCACCGACACCGTCACCATCACCCTCGACCCGACCTCGCCCGAGGAGTCCTGATGCCTTTCGCCGCCGCCCGCCTCGCCCGCTACGAGCTGCGCCGCTTCCGTGGCCTGCTCCCCCGCCTCGCGCTGGTCTTCGTCGTCCTGGTGCCGTTGTTGTACGGGGCCATCTACCTGTCGGCCAGTTGGGATCCGTACGGCAAGCTCGACCGCCTGCAGGTTGCGGTCGTCAACCAGGACGAGCCGACCACCTTCCAGGGGGAACGGATCGCCGCCGGCGAGGACCTGGTTGCCAACCTCGACGCCGACCGCAGTTTCAACTGGCAGTTCGTCGATGCCGCCACGGCCGACAAGGGCCTGCGCGAGGGCCAGTACTACATGATCATCACCATCGACTCCGACTTCTCCTCGAGCCTGGTCAGCGGCGCCGGTGACGACCCGCGTCGCGCGAAGGTCAACCTGCGGCGCGACGATGCGAACGGGTTCGTCATCGGGTCCATCACCGCCCGCGCCGAGGACACCATCGTCCGTCAGGTCGATGCCGCTGCCCAGGAGTCGTACTTCCGTGCCGTCTTCGCCAATCTCGAAGTGATCCGTGACAGTCTCGTCGAGGCCCGGGACGGGGCTGGCCAGCTCGACGACGGCCTGGGCTCGGCCCGCAAGGGCGCCAGGGACCTGACCAAGGGTGCCGCGACGGCCGAGAAGGGTGCCAAGGGGTTGGCCGACGGGGCCAAACAGGCCGACGAGGCCGGGATCCGCCTCGACTCCGGACTGGGCGACCTCGAGACCGGCTCGAAGACCCTCTCCGACGGCGCCCACCAGGTCGCCGACGGCACTGCGACTCTGGCCGATGCCGTCGTCCCGGCCCTGACGGCCCTGGAGGAACACCTTCCCCAGTTGGAGTCCGACGCCAAGACCGTCTCGGCCCAGGCCGCCCGGATCGCCGAACTGGTGGCCGGCGGCTCCGACTCCATCTCCGGCGACGTCTCGGCACTGAAGGAGCTGGTCACCGAGCTGGAGAAGGACAACCCCGACCTGGCCGACGACCCCAACTGGGCCGCCCTCAAGGAGCGGATCGACACCGCCGACGGGCGCACCTCCGACATCGCCGAGCGCACCAAGGCAATCTCCGAGCTGATCACCAAGCTGGACAAGCGGATCCAGCAGACCAAGGACCTCTCGGCCAAGGTCGCCCAGGCCCGCAAGGACATCACCGATCTCAACGACGGCGCCCAGCAGGTCGCCGCCGGCGCCGACGAACTCCACAACGGGATCGCCCAGGCCCACGACGGCAGCGGCCAGCTCGTCACCGGGCTCGGTCAACTCAACGACGGCGCCAGCGCGCTGGCCGACGGACTGTCCGACCTGACCGACGGGGCGAGGACGCTGCGCTCCGGTCTGGGCGAACTGTCCGACGGGGCGGGCACCCTGCACGACGGACTGGCCCGCGGGGTCAAGCGCATCCCGGTCTTCAGCGACGACGAGCAGGACCGTGCGGTCCAGGTCCTCAGCTCCCCGGCCGATGTCGAGTCGACCGTGGACCATCCGGCCACCTACTACGGCCGCGGACTGGCCCCGATGTTCTTCTCGATCGCCCTGTGGGTGTTCGGGATCTCGGTCTTCCTGGTGGTCCGCCCGATCACCGGACGCACCCTGGCCGGACGGACCTCACCGCTACGGATGGCCCTCACGGCCTGGCTCCCGATCGCCACCCTCGCCGTCGCCGGCGGGCTGGTGATGGTCGGCGCGGTGTGGCTCTTCCTCGGTCTCGACCCGGTGCAGGCCCCGGCCTTCCTCGGGGTCACGGTCCTGGGGGCGCTGTGCTTCTCGGCGATCGCCCACTTCCTGCGTACCGCCCTGGGCACACCGGGATCGTCCATCCTGCTGGTGTGGTTGATCCTGCAACTGGCCTCGGCCGGCGGGACGTACCCCAGCCCGGTGCTGCCTGCGTTCTACGCCACGATCGGTCCGGCGATGCCGATGACCTACCTGATCGATGCCTTCCGGGTCACGATCTCCGGCGGGTGGAGCGCCCACCTGGTCCGCGATGTGGTGCTGCTGTCGGTCATCACCCTCGGCACGCTGGCATTGACCACCCTGGTGGTCAGCCTGCGGCGACGGTTCGCGATGAAGGACCTGCATCCGCCGCTGGTGGCGCCGTGACGGACTCGTCGCCGGATGCCGCCGACCCGCCACGGATCCGCTGCCACCGCCGCTCGAGCCAGGTCCCGACATCGGGCCACTGACGCACGACGAACCACAGCACGATCGCGACCAGCACACCCCACTGCACGGTCGGGCTGATCACCGTACGTACGAAGGAGGCGGTCGCGTCGAGCTCGTCGGAGATCTCGGTGACCCGACCCGGGACATAGGCCAGGGCCAGGAACAGGTTCCGTACGATCATGATGCCGTCCAGCTTCGAGGCGGCCAGCACACCGAGCGGTACGAAGGCGATCAGGTCGTACCACGACAGGGTGTACATCGAGCTGACCAGCCACGCGACCGACAGCAGCAGAGCGGTACGGACCGCGACGGTCATCGGGTCACGTCGCGGATCAGCGCCGGGCGCCAACCCGGGCACCGGGCTCCACGGCAGCAGCCGTGACAGCATCGCCGCGATCAGCACCAACAGGGCATAGGACACGACACCGGTGATGACCCGGGTCGTGGCCCAGTCATGGGTGATCGACTCGATCAACAACGAGAACGGCTGGGCCCACGACCCGGCCGAGATGTAGCTGGCATTGCGCAGCACCGACACCAGGGCCGCCGGCTGCCACAGGCCGTACGCCAGCCCCATCGGGATCAACGTGCCGAGGCAGAGCAGAGCGGCC
>DVLP01000367.1 GCA_018715445.1 Candidatus Avipropionibacterium avicola
CCAGCAACAGCGTCGAGCCGTCCCCCATCCGTACGAAGGCGGTGCCGAGGTCCTCGACCTCGTACAGACCGGTCTCGGTGGTGGTGCCGTCGTGCCACTTGTTGCTGCCGCCGCCGGAGCCGCCCCGTCCACGGGGGCCGAACTCGGCGTAGGTGGCACCGGAGACGGTGGCCACCTCGGGCTCGCCCATCACCGACAGTGCCATGTCGAGGGCGTGGATGCCGATGTCCATCATCGGTCCGCCACCGGCCCACGACTTCTGGGTGAACCAGCTGCCGAGACCGGGGATGCCGTGGCGGCGGACCCAACCGGCCTTCACGTAGTACAGCCGCCCCAGCACACCGGAGTCGACCAGTCGTTGCAGGGTACGGATCTGCGAGCCCTGACGCTTGTTGAAGGTGACCTCGAGGACCCGGTCGTTGGCCAGCGAGGCGTCCACCATCGCCTGTGAGCGCTCGGCGGTCTCGGCCATCGGCTTCTCACTGAGCACATGGATCCCGGCCTCGAGGGCCTCGATGGCCATCGGGGCATGCAGCGCGGTCGGCGTGGCAATGCTCACCAGGTCGAGGTTGGCCTCGGCGATCATCGAGGAGAGGTCGGCGTGGGTGCTCTCGACGCCGTAGGTCTGCCCGAGGCTGGCCCGCTTGTCGGTCTCGACCCCGGCCAGGGCGACCAGGTCGACATTGGCCAGCGCCTGGTAACCCTTCATGTGTTCCTGGCCGGCCCACCCCAGACCGACGACACCGGCACGCAGACGGCGGCTGCTGCTCTCGTTGCTCATCAGGCGTGGTTCCCGTTCGTGCGGGCCTGGTCCTCGGCGGTGATCCGCGGGGCGGGGCGGGCGACCACACCGGGGATCTCGAAGTTGGCGCCCGGCGCCGGAGCGGCCCACTGCACCCCGTTGGCGATCACACGCTGCACGTCGGGGTGGTCGTAGACCGGGTAGGCCTGGTCACCGGGTGAGAAGTAGAAGACCTTGCCCTTGCCGCGGCGCCAGGTGCAGCCGGAGCGGAACACCTCGCCCCCAGTGAAGGAGGAGATGAAGACCAACTCGTCGGGCTCGGGGATGTCGAAGAACTCGCCGTACATCTCCTGACCCTCGATACGGATCGGGTGCGGCACCCCCTCGGCGATCGGATGATCCGGACGGACCGTCCACACCAGCTCGGTGTCGTTGTTCTCACGCCACTGCAGCGAGCAGGTGGTGCCCATCAGCTTCTTGAAGATCTTGGAGAAGTGCGCCGAGTGCAGGACCAGCAGCCCCATGCCCGACAACACCCGGGCGTGCACCTTCTCGACGATCGCGTCATCGACCTGGCCGTGGCCGATGTGGCCCCACCAGGTCAGCACGTCGGTCGAGTCGAGGACCTCGTCGCTCAGCCCGTGCTCGGGCTGGTCGAGGGTCGCGGTGCGCACCGACACCCGGTCACCGAGCAGGCCTCGGATCCCGTTGGCGATCGTGGTGTGCATCCCCTCGGGATAGATCCGAGCCATGTGCTCGGCATCCCGGGTCTCGTGGATGTTTTCTCCCCAGACAGTCACATTGAGTGTGCTCACCCGGTCCATACTGGCAGCCCCCGTTGACCACCGGTCATCCCGGGTCCGGGTCGTGGACGCGTTGATCAGTGTCATCGCGACCGCTGATGCTCCATGATGGTGGGGTGGCGAGCCGGTTCTCGATCCAGCGGGTCAAGCTGAGGGCATTCGACCTCAGTGAGCGTTCCGCTGCGTACGGACGCCGCACGCTGGTCCAGCGGGCGCAACGCTGGCAGGGACGCAGCATCTTCCTGGCCCAGTGTGCGATCAGCGCCGGGCTGGCCTGGTGGTTGGCCCAGCTGGTGCTCGGTCACTCCTCCCCCTTCTTCGCCCCGGTCGCTGCGGTGATCGTGCTCGGCGTGAGCTACGGCCAACGCGTACGACGCGCCCTCGAGGTCGCCGTCGGCGTGGCCCTCGGCGTCGGGATCGGCGACGTCTTCGTCCACCTGTTCGGGACCGGGGTGTGGCAGATCATCGTCGTCGCCTTCGTCGCGATGTCGGTGGCGACCCTGGTCAATGCCGGCCCCCTGGTGACGATCCAGGCCGGCGTGCAGTCGATCATCGTCACAACCCTGCTGCCCGATCCGTCCCAAGGCCTCAGCCGCTGGTTGGACGCGGCCATCGGCTGCGCACTGGCATTGCTGGTGGCCACCCTCGCGCCGGCCGCCCCGCTGAGCCGCCCGCGGATCATGGCGGCCCGGGTCGTCGACGAGGTCGCGGCCACCCTGCGCCAGGCCCGAGTCGCGCTGTCCGATCGCGATGCCACGGCTGCCGACGCCGTACTCGAGCGCGCCCGGGCCGGTGAGCAGAACCTCGAGGCCCTGACCGAGGCGACCACCGAGGGGCTTGCGGTGGCGCGTCACTCGGTGCTGCGTCGGGGCTCGGTGCCGTTGGTCCAGGCCTACGCGGACCTGGCCGAACCGCTGGACCGACTCACCCGCAACCTGCGGGTCCTCGCGCGTCGGGCCGCGGTGGCGACCTGGCGTGGCGAATCGGTCCCGTCGGCCTACCTCGACCTGCTCGACGACCTTGCCACCGTGGTCGAGTTCATGGCCGGCGAGTTGTGGGACCGCCGGCTGCCGATGGCGGCACGCCCTCGGTTGGTGAAGGTGGGCGTGGCGTCCTCGGCGCTGCCGGTCGCCGACTCGCTCTCGGCGGTGGTGATCCTGGCCCAGACCCGATCCATGATCACCGACCTGTTGATGCTGACCGGGTTGGGCGCCGGCGAGGCCCGTGAGCTGATCCCCGAGATGGACTGAGCGGGCTCAGCCGAGCTGGCCCTTCAACCAGGCGTAGCTCTGCGCGATGCCGTCGAAGGTGTCGCCCTCGTAGTGGTCGAACTCGATGACGGCATGGTCGATGCCCTTGATCGACGACAGCACCTCGGCCAGCGGGACGTCGCCCTGTCCGGCCGGGGTCTGATCGTCGGGCAGGTTGGCGGCGCTGAGGCCCGGACGCAGCGGCCCGTCCTTGATGTGCACGGCCGCAACTCGGTTGCCGAGGCGCTGCAGCAGGGCGACCGGATCGGCGCCACCGGCAGCGGCCCAGTAGAGGTCCACCTCCAGCACGACGGCCGGGTCGAGCAGATCGGCGAAGACCTCGAGCACCGGGGTGCCGTCGATCGTCTGGGAGAGCTCGTGGTCATGGTTGTGGTAGCCGACGCGCAGCCCGTGCTCGGCGGCCTGCTTCGCGCGCTCGTTGAGTCGGGTGGCGATCGCAGCGACCTGCTCGCGGGTCTGCCATTCGCTCGGGCCGACGTACGGGTCGATCACGATCTCGACGCCCAGGGTCTTCGCGGCCGCGAAGGTCTGCTCCATCGGCGGGACGGTGAGGAGCCCGTCGGGAGTGGTGGCGCCCTCGTCCTGCAGCAGGATCGCGTGCGAGGTCGGCGACACCAGGCCGTGCGTGTCGAAGGAGGCCTTGAGCTCGTCAGCACGGCGCACGAAGTCGAAGGCCTCGACCTGGGTGAGCCCGATCGCGGCCAACTTGGCCAGCGAACCGTCCAGGTCGGCGTCGAGTTCGGGATGGATGGAGTAGAGCTGCACCGAGATCTGAGGTGACGACATGCCCAGCGACCTTCCTTCGTACGGTTCGGGACTTCGCACTGTACCTCCGGCTCCACCGGCACCACCATCCCCACCAGCCGACACACGGGTGACTAGACCATTGACTAGACCAGAGCCACGGCCATAAACTCCCCGGCGTCCTGTTGGCAATGCGGAGGCGGTGCAGCTGAATGATCCGATACCTGCTCGGGCGGCTCGTTCGGCTTGTCCTGTCACTGTTCGCTGTCTCGATCATCACCTTCGTGCTGTTGCAACTGGTGCCCGGCTCCTACAGCGATCTCCAGGGTGCTGATGTCGGGTCCGGCCTGGGCGGCTCGTCCGTGGTCGGAGGCTCCGGCGGGGGCGCCGGCGGCGAGGAACAACCCGCCTGGCTGAGCTACGTGCAGTTCATGAAGGGCGCCATCACCTGGGACATGCCGGCCAGCTACAAGTACCCCCAGCTGACGGTCAACGAGATCATCGAGCAAGCCTTCCCGGTGTCCTTCACGATCGCCTTCCTGGCCATGATCGTGTCGGTCTGCATCGCCATCCCGACCGGGCTGATCGCCGCGGCCCGGCAGAACAAGTTCCTCGACTACGGGCCGATGTTCCTGTTCACCGTGATCACCGCCCTCCCTGGCTACTTGTTCGCCCTGGTGTTGATCCTGGTCTTCGCCTCCTGGCTGCGGTTGTTGCCCACTGGCGGCTGGAACGGACCGCAGTACGCCATCATCCCAGTGCTCGCCCTCGGGTTGGAGCATGTCGCGCGGATGGCTCGCTTCGTCCGGACCTCGGTGTTGGAGTCCCTGCGTGAGGAGTACGTGGTCGCCGCTCGTGCCAAGGGAGCCACCCCGGCCACGGTCTGGGTGCGCCACGTGCTGCGCAACTCCCTCATCCCGGTGGTGACGGTGGCCGGACCGATGTTCGCCGCGATGGCGACCGGCACTGTGTTCATCGAAGCCCTGATGGGCATCCCGGGTCTGGGCATGTTCTTCTCGGTGGCCGCCCGCACCCGTGACCTGCCGCTGATGATGGGCGCCACCCTGTTCTTCGCGGTGCTGTTGATGTTGGTGAACCTCTTGGTCGACCTCAGTTATCGACTGCTCGATCCACGCATCCGGTACCAGACCCCACGAACCTCCGTTCGCTCGCGGCGCCTGGCCCGGGCCCAGCTCGAGGCGGTGAACCAGAATGGCTGACATCCAAGAGGCCCCGGCGGCCGACACGGTCGCGACCGAAGCCGTACGGGAGCGTCCGCGCAGTGAACTCGCGCGGATGTGGTCGCGGTTCCGCAAGAACAAGATTGCGGTGGTCAGCCTGGCCTTCGTCGCGATCCTGGTGATCACCGCGATCATTGCGCCGTTGATCATCCCGCACGATCCGACGGCCCAGGATCTGCGCAACCGCTTCCTGCCGAGCTTCACCGACGCCAGCCATCCGCTGGGCACCGACACCTTGGGCCGCGACATCCTGTCGCGGCTGGTGATGAGCCTGCGTACGGCGTTGGTGATCGGTTTCGGAGCCGAGGCGATCGCGCTGTTCACCGCGATCGTCATCGGCATGGCCGCCGGCTACCGCGGCGGACGCACCGACGAGGTGCTGATGGCGTTCAACGACATCATGTACGCCTTCCCCAGCTACCTGCTCACCGTCATCCTGGTCGTGGTCATGGGCCGTTCGACCGGTGCAGTGATCCTGGCGATCTCGATCGGGTCGTGGGTGGGCCAAGCCCGCCTCGCCCGGGCCCAGACGCTCAAGATCAAGAGCTTCGGTTATGTGGAAGCAGGCCGTTCGATGGGCGCCGGTGGGATCACCACCACCTTGCGCTACATCCTGCCCAATGCGCTCGGCCCGCTGCTGGTGGCCACCAGCTTCGGCATCCCGGCCGCCATCGCCGCCGAGGCCGGCCTGGCGATCCTGGGCCTGGGTGTGGCACCGCCGACCCCGTCCTGGGGCGGGATGATCATCGACGGCTACCACGACGTGATCGGCCGACCGTTCCTGATCATCTGGCCGCTGCTGCTCTTCGGGCTCACGCTGCTCGCCTTCACCTTCGTCGGGGACGGACTGCGTGACGCCTTCGACACCAGCGAGGAGGATCGCTGATGGCCGAAACGACCAACGACGCCCTGCTGTCGGTCCGTGACCTGCGGGTCCAGTTCGCCGGCAAGCGTGAGCCTGCCGTCGACGGTGTCGACCTCGACCTTGCGCACTCCGGAGCCCTCGCCCTGGTGGGTGAGTCGGGCTCGGGCAAGACCGTCAGCATGCGCGCCGCCCTCGGACTGCTCTCCCCCACCACACGGGTCAGCGGGACCGCAGAGTTCGACGGCGAGGACCTGGTCGCGATGCCGGAGAGTCGTCGTCGCCGCCTGCGCGGCCACCGGATCGGCATGGTGTTCCAGAACGCGATGGAGGCGTTCAACCCGACGATGACGCTGCGTCGTCAGCTCACCGAGCACCTCGTCTGGCACCGCATCTGCGACCGCAAGGAAGCCCTCAGCCGGGCGATCGAGGCGATGGACCGGGTGGGGATCCCCGACCCGGCACGGCGGATCAAGATGTATCCGTTCCAGTTCTCCGGCGGCATGCTGCAGCGCGCCATGATCGCGATGGCCATCGCCGGGCAGCCCGATCTGTTGATCGCCGACG
>DVLP01000368.1 GCA_018715445.1 Candidatus Avipropionibacterium avicola
TGGATGTGAACGAGGCACTGGACATCCTGCGGTTCGCCCCGCAGGCCGCCAGCGAGCCCGTCTACAAGGTCGTCGCCAGCGCGGTCGCCAATGCCGAGTCCAACGAGAACCTGCGTGCCGACGACCTGTACCTGTCCCAGGCGTTCGTCGACGAGGGTGTGACCATGCGTCGCATCCGTGCCCGGGCCAAGGGCTCGGCGTCGCGCATCCTGAAGCGGGGCAGCCACATCACCGTGGTGGTCGAACCGCGGTCCAACGACACCAAGAAGGGGGCCTGAGCCATGGGGCAGAAGATCCATCCGAACGGCTTCCGGCTGGGCGTCACGACCGACCACACCAGTCGCTGGTACGCCGAGAAGAGCTACGCCGAGTACGTGGGCGAGGACGCCAAGATCCGTGAGCTGCTGACCAAGCGCCTGGTGCGCGCCGGCCTCAGCTCCACCGAGATCGAGCGGACCCGCGACCGCGTGCGCATCGACCTCTACGCCGCCCGTCCGGGCATCGTCATCGGGCGCAACGGCGCCGAGGCCGAGCGTCTGCGTGGCGACCTCGAGAAGCTGACCGGCAAGCAGGTCCAGCTGAACATCCTCGAGGTCAAGAACACCGAGATCGACGCCCAGCTGGTCGCCCAGGGCATCGCCGAGCAGCTGAGCGCCCGCGTGGCGTTCCGCCGTGCGATGCGCAAGGCCCAGCAGTCCGCGATGCGCGCCGGTGCCCAGGGCATCCGGATCCAGTGCTCCGGTCGTCTCGGCGGCGCCGAGATGAGCCGCTCGGAGTTCTACCGCGAAGGTCGCGTCCCGCTGCACACGCTGCGCGCCGACGTCGACTACGGACTCTTCGAGGCCCGGACCGCGTACGGCCACATCGGCGTCAAGGTCTGGATCTACAAGGGTGACGTCTCCGGTACCCGCGCCGAGCGCGCTGCGCAGAAGGCTGCTCGCAACGCGAGCACCGGACGCCAGCGCGGCGGTGGCCGCCGTCCGGCCCGGGGCGATCGCCCCGAGCGTGGAGGACGTCGTCGCGCCGAGGAGCGCACTGACACCACTGCCGCCCCTGCAGCCGAGACCCCGGCTGCCGAGGCGACGAGCAACGAACAGGGGGCATGACCGCGATGCTGATCCCTCGCAAGGTCAAGTACCGCAAGCAGCACCACCCCAAGCGGACTGGCATGGCCAAGGGCGGGACGTCGATCTCGTTCGGTGAGTACGGCGTCCAGGCCGTCACCGGCGGCTACCTGACGAACCGTCAGATCGAGTCGGCCCGTATCGCCATGACCCGTCACATGAAGCGTGGTGGCAAGGTCTGGATCAACGTCTTCCCGGACCGCCCGCTGACCAAGAAGCCGGCCGAGACCCGCATGGGTTCGGGCAAGGGCTCGCCCGAGTGGTGGGTCGCGAACATCAAGCCCGGTCGGGTGTTGTTCGAGCTTGCCGGTGTCGACGAGGAGACGGCCCGTGAGGCCATCCGCCTGGCGATCCACAAGTTGCCGATGAAAGCACGTTTGATCAAGCGAGAGGGAGGTGACATCTGATGGCGACCCTGAAGGCCAACGAGCTGCGCAACCTCAGCAGCGCTGAGCTCAACACCAAGGTCGTGGAACTGAAGGAGGAGCTGTTCACGCTCCGATTCCAGGCTGCCACCGGCCAGCTCGAGTCACACGGTCGGCTGCGCGCGGTCCGCAAGGACATCGCCCGGGTGTACACCGTGCTGTCGGAGCGTGCCATCGGCATCGTCTCCGAACCTGACGACGTCACCGAGTCCGAGACCACGAAGAAGAAGTGACCATGAGCGAAACCCAGGTCGAGAACAACGATGCCATCGACGCCGACGAGGCGTTGAACGCGATCTCCCACTCCGACAGCAGCCGCGGGCGCCGCAAGGTCCGCATGGGCCTCGTCGTCAGCGACAAGATGGACAAGACCATCGTCGTCGCCGTGGAGGACCGCAAGAAGCACGCGCTGTACGGCAAGGTGCTGCGGACCACGCTGCGCCTGAAGGTGCACGACGAGGCCAACGAGGCCGGGATCGGTGACCGCGTCGTGGTCATGGAGACCCGTCCGCTGTCGGCCACCAAGCGCTGGCGTCTCGTGCAGATCGTCGAGAAGGCCAAGTAACCCATATCCGTTCCACCAGGCCCCGCCGCGGCGGGGGACCAGTGAGACAACCAGGAGATAACAGATGATCCAGCAGGAGTCGCGACTGAAGGTCGCCGACAACACGGGAGCCAAGGAGATCTTGTGCATCCGCGTGCTCGGCGGGTCCCAGCGTCGCTACGCCGGCATCGGTGACACCATCGTGGCCACCGTCAAGGACGCCATCCCGGGCGGAAACGTCAAGAAGGGTGAGATCGTCAAGGCCGTCGTGGTCCGTACCGTGAAGCAGCGCCGTCGTCCCGACGGCTCGTACATCAAGTTCGACGAGAACGCCGCCGTGATCCTGCGGGCCGAGGGCTCCGAGCCCCGTGGCACCCGCATCTTCGGTCCGGTCGGTCGTGAGCTGCGTGAGAAGAAGTTCATGCGCATCGTCTCGCTCGCCCCGGAGGTGATCTGACATGCCACGGCAGTCCAAGAAGTTCCAGGGCCCGAAGAAGCCGGGCCAGAACAAGTTGCACGTCAAGAAGGGTGACAAGGTCAAGGTCATCGCTGGCAAGGACAAGGGACTGGTCGGCGAGATCATCGCCGTCTACCCCGAGCGCCAGAAGGTGACCGTCCAGGGCGCCAACGTGATCACCCGTCACCTGCGCGACCAGCAGGGCCAGGGTTCGAACACCCAGGGCGGCATCGTGACCTACGAGGCGCCGATCCACGTGTCGAACGTCCAGCTCGTCGTGACGGTCGACGGTGAAGAGGTCGCCACCCGAGTCGGTTACAACCGGGTCGAGGTCACCAAGAAGCGCGCCGACGGGTCGGAGTACTCCGCCTTCCGTTCGGTCCGCGTCGCTCGCAAGACCGGAGAGGAAATCTGATGTCGGCCGCCACCACCGAGGCGTCTGTCGCTCCGCGACTGAAGGCCCAGTACCGCGAGGACGTCGTCGCGAAGTTGCAGGAGGAGTTCTCCTACGCCAACGCGATGCAGGTCCCCGGTCTGGTCAAGATCGTGGTCAACATGGGTGTCGGCGAGGCAGCTCGCGACTCCAAGCTGATCGACGGTGCCGTCAAGGACCTCACTGCGATCACCGGTCAGAAGCCGCAGGTCAGCCGTGCCCGCAAGTCGATCGCGCAGTTCAAGCTGCGTGAGGGCATGCCGATCGGTTGCCACGTCACCCTGCGCGGGACCCGCATGTGGGAGTTCGCCGACCGGCTGATCACCCTGGCCCTGCCCCGGATCCGTGACTTCCGCGGTCT
This sequence comes from Candidatus Avipropionibacterium avicola, assembly GCA_018715445.1. GTDB lineage: Bacteria > Actinomycetota > Actinomycetes > Propionibacteriales > Propionibacteriaceae > Avipropionibacterium > Avipropionibacterium avicola. The sequence continues at coordinate 3,345 of DVLP01000368.1, forward strand.
GTCGCCGAAGCAGTTCGACGGCAACGGCAACTACACCTTCGGTCTCAACGAGCAGGTCATGTTCCACGAGATCGACCAGGACAAGATCGACCGGGTGCGCGGAATGGACATCACCTTCGTCACCTCGGCCACCACCGACGACGAGGGCCGGGCGCTGCTGAAGCACCTCGGCATGCCTTTCCAGCAGAACTGAGCAAGGAGCACCCATGGCCAAGACAGCCCTGAAGGTCAAGCAGAGCCGCAAGCCGAAGTTCGCCGTTCGCGGCTACACCCGCTGCCAGAAGTGCGGCCGGCCCAAGGCCGTGTTCCGCAAGTTCGGTCTGTGCCGCGTGTGCCTGCGGATGCTGGCCCACCGCGGCGAGCTGCCCGGAGTCACCAAGTCGTCCTGGTGAGCACCGGACGTCCTGACCGCACAACAACATTTTCCGGGTCCGTACGGACCCTCACCGAACGTGACAGGTCTGCAGAGCAGAAACCGGCACGAGAAAGAAGTTGGCACCAGCCATGACGATGACTGATCCGATCGCAGACATGCTGACGCGTCTGCGCAACGCCAATCAGGCGTTCCACGACTCGACCTCGATGCCTCACAGCAAGATCAAGGCCGGGATCGCCGAGATTCTCACCGCCCAGGGCTACATCAGCTCGTACGAGGTGGTGGAACCGGCCGAGGGCGAGGTGGGCAAGACCCTCACCATCACCCTGAAGTACGGCCAGAGCCGCGAGCGCTCGATCGCCGGACTCCGCCGGATCTCCAAGCCCGGCCTGCGGGTCTACGCGAAGTCGACCAACCTGCCCAAGGTGCTGGGTGGTCTCGGCGTCGCGATCATCTCGACCTCCAAGGGTCTGCTGACCGACAAAGACGCACACAGGCAGGGCGTGGGTGGGGAAGTCCTCGCCTACGTCTGGTGAGCTGCGGCGGACACGAGAGGACTGACAATGTCTCGCATTGGCAAGATGCCCATCACGATCCCCAGCGGGGTCGAGATCACGCTCGACGGCCAGGTCGTCAGCGTCAAGGGACCCAAGGGTCAGCTCGCCCACACCGTGGCTGAGCCGATCAAGGTCTCCCGCACCGAGGACAACACCATCGAGGTGGCCCGTCCCGACGACGACCGTCGCAACCGCGCGCTGCACGGCCTGACCCGGACCCTGGTCTCCAACATGGTGATCGGCGTGACCGACGGTTACAGCAAGGACCTCGAGATCGTCGGCGTGGGTTACCGCGTGCTGTCGAAGGGTCCGACCCAGCTCGAGTTCAACCTCGGCTACTCGCACCCGATCACCGTCAACGCTCCCGAGGGCGTCACCTTCGCGGTGGAGTCCCCGACGAAGCTGTCGGTGCAGGGGATCGACAAGCAGGCCGTCGGCGAGGTCGCGGCCAACATCCGCAAGCTGCGCAAGCCTGAGCCGTACAAGGGCAAGGGCGTCAAGTACGCAGGCGAGCACATCCGCCGCAAGGCCGGAAAGGCTGGTAAGTGACCATGGCCATTTCGTTGTCGCCCCGCAAGGGGCAGGCCACCAAGGCCGCATCCCGTACCCGTCGCCAGATCCGTGGTCGCAAGAAGATCCAGGGCAGTGCCGAGCGTCCTCGCTTGGTCGTCACCCGGTCCTCGCGTCACGTGTTCGCCCAGGTGATCGACGATCGAGCCGGCCGCACGCTGGCCTCGGCCTCGACCATGGAGGCGGACCTGCGTGCCGCCGACGGTGACAAGACCGCCAAGGCGAAGGAAGTCGGGCAGAAGCTCGGCGAGCGCGCCAAGGCAGCAGGTGTCGAGAAGGTCGTCTTCGACCGCGCCGGCAACAAGTACCACGGACGGATCGCAGCACTGGCAGACGGTGCCCGCGAAGCCGGACTGAATCTGTGATCGACGGAAGGAAACAGAAGCGATGAGTGGAACCCAGCAGCGCGGCAGTGGCCGCAGCGGCGGGGAGCGTCGCGGCCGGGACGACCGTCGTGGCCAGCGCGAGGAGAAGAGCCAGTTCCTCGAGCGCGTCGTGGCGATCAACCGTGTGGCCAAGGTCGTGAAGGGTGGACGTCGGTTCAGCTTCACCGCCCTGGTCGTGGTCGGCGACGGTGACGGCACCGTGGGTGTCGGGTACGGCAAGGCCAAGGAGGTGCCCGCGGCGATTGCCAAGGGTGTCGAGGAGGCCAAGAAGAACTTCTTCCGTGTCCCGCGTGTCCAGGGCACCATCCCGCACCCTGTGCAGGGTGAGAAGGCCGCTGGTGTGGTCATGCTGCGTCCGGCCTCGGCCGGTACCGGTGTGATTGCCGGTGGGCCGGCCCGTGCGGTGCTCGAGTGCGCCGGCATCACCGACGTGCTGTCGAAGTCGCTCGGCTCGGCGAACTCGATCAACGTGCTCCATGCGACCGTTGAAGCCCTCCAGATGCTCGAGCAGCCCGAGGAGGTGGCCCGTCGTCGTGGGCTGCCCGTCGAGGACGTCGCCCCGGCGGCACTGCTCAAGGCGGCCAAGGAAGGAGTGGCCAGCTGATGGCACGCCTGAAGATCAGCCAGGTCAAGTCCGGCATTGGCTACAAGGAGAACCAGAAGCAGACCCTGCGGTCCCTCGGACTCAAGCGCGTCGGTGACGTCGTCGCTCAGGAGGATCGTCCGGAGATCCGCGGGATGATCAACACGGTGTCCCACCTGGTCACCGTCGAGGAGGTCGACTGACCATGGCCAATTCCGAGGAATCGGCCGGGATCCTGAAGGTCCACGACCTGCGTCCTGCCCCCGGTGCCAAGACCGCGAAGACCCGTGTGGGTCGCGGTGAGGCCTCGAAGGGCAAGACCGCCGGTCGCGGCACCAAGGGCACCGGCGCACGCAAGAACGTGCCCGTCGGGTTCGAGGGCGGCCAGATGCCGATGCAGCGGCGCCTGCCGAAGCTCAAGGGCTTCAAGAACCCCTTCCGCACCGAGTACCAGGTCGTCAACCTGGACCGGATCGGTTCGCTGTTCCCCGAGGGTGGCGAGATCGGCCTGCCCGAGCTCGTGGCCGCCGGTGCGGTCCGTCCGGGTCACCTGGTGAAGGTGCTCGGCGAGGGCGAGATCACCGTGGCCGTGCAGGTCTCGGCGCACAAGTTCTCGGCCAGCGCCAAGGAGAAGATCGAGAAGGCGGGCGGTTCGGTCACCCAGCTGTGACCTGATCCCGTACGCCACACGAGGGCGGTTCCCCACCGGGGAGCCGCCCTCGTTCGCGTCTGTCAACGGATCCGGGGCGAGGCGGCGTCAGTCGACCGGAGCGACCCGGATCCGGTTGCCGTCCGGATCGGCGACCACGAAGGTCGGACCGAAGACGGCGTCGCGTAGGGGCTCCACCACCGCGACGTCGAGCTCGGCCCAGGCGTCCAGGTGGGCCTCGATGGCTGCTCGGCCACCGGTGAGGGTGAGGCAGACTTCGCTGACCCGGGGCAGGTCCGGGGTCGGGACGGTGTCGCCACCGATCCACAGCGAGAGCTTCACCTGCTCGTCGAGCGGGAAGGTGACGAACCCGGGGGTGACGAAGTCCGGGTCGAGCCCCAGGAGGGCGCGATAGAGCTCGGTGCTCCGGGTGATGTCGGTGACGTAGACGATGAACTGGGTGGCTGGCACGGGATTGCTCCTGGTGTGTCGGGGATCCGGACGTCCATCACGATCAGCCCCGTACCGGTCAGTTCCTGTCCGCTGGAGAAGTTGTCCACAGATTTCGTCCGGACCCACCGCGGGACGTCCCGGCTGGCTAGCGTGAGGCTCGTCCCGATGGAGAGGTGTCCCATGGCCCGGTGTCGCGCCCTTGCCCTGCTGTTCGGTCTGCTCCTGCTGGCCTCCTGCCGACCCGCCGAAGCCCCGGACGAGCCGACGACGCCGCAGTGGGCCACGTACCCGACCGCGGCCGAGGCGCTGCCGAGCGCAGCCACTCACCGGGTCACCGGGTCGGTGCCGGGGACCTCGAAGCAGCCGGTGCTGTACGTCGGCAGCACCACCGATCCGGGCGCGCCCGAGCAGGCGACCGTCTGGCTGCCCGGCAAGGGACGGTCCCCGGGCCGGCCCGTCCGGTTGGAGCTGTCGGGCGACTCTCGGGTGGAGGCGGTCGGCACCAATGGCGACACCACCGTGGTGGTCGGCCATCAGTGGCAGGAGGGTCGCGAGGCCCCGTTCGCCATGGTCTCGCGGGACCGGCGGGCGTGGGACCCGATCCCGATCACCGTGGATCTGCACGAGCGCTCGATCGTCCTGCACCGGGTGGCGGTGACCAGCACCGGTGAGGCGGTTGCGCTGGGGGTTGATCGTGATCGGGACGTCGCCGTCGCCCTCGACCTCGCCGAGCAGCGGATCGTCGATCTGCCCGGCCCTGCGGCGATGGTGCCCGAAGCCGTACGGGCCGTGGTGAGGGTCGATGACCGGATGCTCGCGCTGGTCCGGATGACGACCGAGGACGGCAGCTCGACGGTGCTCGGCTACCAGTCGAACGCCGACGCCACGTCCTGGGCCTTGTCGGGACCACTGCCCGGTGAGGACACCGAGGTCAACGGGGCCATCATCGCTCCGTACGGCGTCGTGGCCACCGGCTCGCGCCGGGTCGGCGGCGTGCAGCGCCCAGCGATCTGGCGCTGGCTGGACGGGTACGGCTGGGAGGCGAGCGACACCGTCGACATGGACCTGTCCGAGGGCAGTGACGCGGCCTTCGGTGCCCCGGTGACGCTGGGGAAGGACGTGGTGATCCCGGTGCTGAGGGCCGACGCCACCCGTACCCCGCTCATGGTCTGGACCTGGCGGAGCGGGCTTCCGCAGTGGTTCTGGCCGACATCGCTGCCACGGTGGAACGGACCGAATCCCGACGTCCGACTCGAGCGCGACGGGCAACGGGTCCGTGCGGTGCGTTCGGGGTGGGGTCGGACCGAAGTCGGACGGTTCGACCTGGACGACCTGGAGTGGACCTCGTTGGCCCGGTCCGAACCGGCCGTCGTCCCGGTCCAGGACTGGTCATCGGTGACGCTCGACGGTGACGTGCCGCTGTTGATCGGGACCCGGCAGCGGTCACAGACCACGGCCACGGGTTGGAGGACCGGGCCGCACGAGTCAGCGTACGGACTCGACTCCGGTTCGCTGGCCCGCACCTCGTGGGATCCCCGGCAGGGCAAGGATCTGACGATGAGGGCGATGCAGACCGGGACCGACGGCACGACGGTGCTGCTGGGTGTGGCGGAGGTCGGTGAGCAGCAGGGATGGACCGACGTACGGGGATGGGTGCGACCGCCGGGCGGTGACTGGCAGGAGGCCACCGGACTGGACGGTCCCCGTTCCGAGCAGTTGAGCGCGTTGCTCGCGGTCGAGGACGGTTGGCTTGCGGTCGGTGTCGACAGCGACGGACTCGCCCAGGGGCGCGCCGAGCAGGTCGCAGTGTGGCGCTCGGCCGACGGTCGGCAGTGGCAGCGGGCCGACGGCCCCCGCCTGGGCAAGGGCTTCGAGCAGATGCGGGCCACGGCTGCCTGCATCGTCGACGACGCGGTGGTGCTCGTCGGATGGGGCAGGCGAGGCGACGGTGGCGAGGTCCCGCTGGTCCTGCGTGGCAAGGGTGAGAAGTGGACACGGGTCGAGCCGACCGGTCTCGACGGCACCGTGACCCGGTTGACCGGTTGTGCCGCCGACGGCGAGACGCTCCTGGTCCGTGGCAGCGGTGCCACCAGCCACCTGTGGCGCTCGACCGACGGTGGCCGCGGCTTCGACGAGGTCAGCCCCGAGGCGTCCCACGACCGCATCGGCACCGTGATCGCGGTGGACGGCGGGTTCCTGGCCGGCGGGGAGCGTCACGGCCACGGTCTCGCGGGCCCGGTCGTGTGGCTGTCGTCCGACGGTGCCACCTGGACCGCGGTCCCGGTCGTCGGGACGACCCGCCAACAGGTCAGCCAGCTCATGGTGCACCGCGAGGGACTGGTGGTCGCCATGGTCGGCACCTCGGGACCGGAGGTGGTCACCCTGACGAACTGGGCCGAACTGCTCGCCCAGGTGTGAATCCCTCAGCCCTGGAGCAGCAGCCAGGTCTTGCCCGGCTTGAGCTCGATCGGCTTGCCCTTGGCGTCGGTGAAGGTCATCGGCGAGCCGACCTTCTTGCGCTGCCAGGTGCCGGTGATGGTCTTGCCGTTGCGGGTGATGCTCACCTTGCCCTTGCCGACGGTCTCCGAGACGATCGACAGGTTCGAGGTGGTGTCGGTGTCACGACGGTTCTTCACCGACAGCACGACGATGTTGTCGGCCAGCAGGTTCTTCCTGGTGGTCGCGTCGTCGTAGGTGTCGCCGTTGACCGCGATCTGGTAGCGCTTGCCCTTGCGGGTGAAGGTGAAGGTGTCGGCACCGACCTTCTCGGTCTGCTTGCCGGACTTCTTTGCGCGCTTCCAGGCCTTCTCACTGCCGTTGAAGGTCCACCCGATCGACTTGGGGGCCTTGCCGACCTTGGAGTTCTTGGCCAGGTCGGCCAGGTTCACCACCACGTTGTGGGGTGCGGGGCGACTCGAGTCACGATCACTGCGTTCCATGGCCACCAGGTTCTTCGAGCCCTGGACGTTGGCCTGCACCTTGCGGTTGGCCCCGCTGTACACCAAGCCGGGCTTGCCGAACAGGGGCAGGAACTCCACGTCGGTGTTGCGGGCACTGCGGACCGGGCCGACCGCCTTCGGGTACGAGCTGTGGAAGACCGCGACCAGTCGGGTCAGGCTGGACTCGACTTCCTCGACCACGATGATGTCGGCCGCGCTGATCCCGATCTGGGGGCGCGCCTGGGCGACATTGTCGATCTTGACCGCGTAGACACCGTTCTTGGAGACCTTGCCGCCGTTGAGCGCGTCGGTCGGCTTCGGCTTGGGCTTCGGCTTGGGTTTCTTGGTCGGTGTCTCGGTGGGCGTCGGTTCCGATGCCTCCGAGCTGGCCGGCGGGGCGGGAGGGGGTGGCTCCTCGGCGGTGTCGTTGCTGCAGCCGGACACGGCCAGCACGAACAGCGTGATCAGCAGGGCGGGGAGCCGCAATCGCAGGTGCACCGGCACGACGCTACCCCCGATGCGGTGTCAGGGCCACCGCCGCGGGATCGGAGCCCTCGGTCGCGGGTCGGCGGAGTTCTTCGGCGAACCGGAGGCAGCCCAGCGCAAAGGTCGCCAGGCCCAGGCCGGCGAGCAGCTCACCCTGCCACACCGGCAGGGCGGCGACCCGGGCCGTGGCCAGCAGCAGACAGCAGAACAGCCAGGTGGTGGCGATCCGTCCGACCAGGCCGATCGCCAGCAACTGCCGGTCCAGGACGGTCTCGACCAGCACCCGCCGCAGCGCCAGAGGGATGGTGATCGCGACCCCGATCACGGTGATCACCAGCACCGGGGAACCACGGTCGAGCCACATCGTCAGTCCCACCGCACTGGTCGCCAGGCCGGCCAGCACGGCGGCTCCACAGGCCTGCACGGTGGCCCGCGTCCCGTGCCGCACCAGGAAGGTGCGCTTGCCCGTCGTACGGTCACCGGTCTCGTCGCGGACGTCCTTGAGGAAGAGCCGACCACCGAACAGGATCGCCAACCCGGCCAGGGTGAGTACGGCGGCGGGCTCGACTGTGACGCCACCGCGGCTGGCGACCGCGACCCCGATCGCCGCGGGATAGCCGACATAGCCGAGCGGCAGGGCCAACTGGGCCAGGCCACCGCGTGCCGACAGCCGGATCGGCGGCAGTGAATAGGCCAGGTTCAGTCCCACCATGACGACGGCGGCCACCAGCAGCCAGCCGTTGATCAACGCCGCCAGCCCCAGTTGGGCCAGGGTGAGACCGGCGACCACCCACCACAACCGCGTCACCGAGGCCGACCCGTTCACCAGGGGGCGCAGGCTGCGCTGTTGGTCGGTCACCAGGTTGATCCGGTCGGTCTCGACGTCACTGAGGTCGTTGACGGCGGCCGCATGCCCGTACCAGGTGCCGATCAGCCCGACGGCCGCGACCACGTGCACCGGGTGCGGCGGGGCGCCGGCGGTGACCAGCAGCCAGCCCAGCACGGCGTGCAGCAGCACCAGCAGCGTCGACAGCGGCCGCAACACCTGCCACAGCACCGGCAATCCGGACATGGCTCAGATGCACTTCGGGTCGCGGGCACAGGAGATCGCGGTGGTGGCGACCACGAAGAGGGCGGCGATCAACCCGGCGCCGAAGATCACCGACAACACGCCGGCGACCACACCGATCCCGGTGACCCCGCTCTGCGACCAGGTGACCCGACGCAGCTGCGCGACCGCAGCCCCGACCGGCGCGCCGGCAGCCTCGGCCCACCGTGGCGAGGTCAACAGCCGGTGGCTTTCGGCGACCATGGCACCCAGGATCCAGCAGGGGATGAGCAGCGCCAGGGCCAGGAGGAAGGGTCCGAGGAAGACCAACCCGATCGGGGGCGCCAGCCAGCCCGCCGCGTCCGGCTCGATCGCGTAGGTGACCAGGATCGCCACCAGGTAGGCGATCACGATGAGTCCGACCACGATGGCGGTGATCCACCCGCCCCGGCGTCGTCCGATGCGCATCGCCTGCCCCCAGTCGGACGATTCGTCGATGGCGATGCCGGCGGCGGCCAGGGTCTGTCGTGCCCGCGACAACGCCCGGGCACTGCGGACCAGCAGCACCAGGGCCGGCACCATCACCAGGGCGAACCCGAGCCCGAGGGGTAGAAGCCACTCCATGGCGCCAACCCTAGAACGCGACCGATGCCGCCGGGCAGGATTTCTGCGGTGCCGGGTGGGGCAGGATGGGATCCATGCCGGAGCTGATGGGCTGGTCCACCCTGCTGGCCGTTGCTGCCTGGTTGCTCGGTCTGGCCGCGGTCGGGGTGCTCAACGAGGTCTTGGCGCGCCACAGTCGGATCCCCGAGGAGGTGAGCCGCAAGCTCGCCCACGTCGCGGTGGCGCTGGTGGTGGCCGGCATCACCGTGACCACCGCCCTCGACCACCGCTGGTGGGTGGTGCTCGGGCTGTGTTTCGTCGCTGTGGTCTGGTCGGTCCGGCGGTGGCTGCGGTTGCGCAGCCTGGCACGGCAGGGTCGCCACTCCTCCGGCGAACTGTTGTACGGCGTCGGGATCGCCCTGGTGGCGCTGGTCTGGTCTCCGGAGGTGTTCTGCTGCGCGGTCCTGGCGCTCGGACTGGCCGATCCGGCGGCGCAACTGGTCGGGACCCGATGGCCGATCCGGGTGCTGGGGCCGGCCACCTCACTGGGCGGGATGCTCGGATGTGGCGTGGTGGCAGGCCTCGTGGCGGCCGCAGTACTGCCCGGGCCGTGGTGGCTGGCGGTGCCGGTGGCCGTGGTGGCCGCCCTCGCCGAGGCCGCGGGTCGTCACGGCTGGGACAACATCACCCTGCCGGTGGCAGTGGCGGTCACGGCGTCCGGCCTGCTGTGGCTCACCGGATGAGGCTCACCTCGCGGCTGTTCCGTCCAGGTGGTACTGCACTCCGTACGAGGCCAGTACGGTTCGCCGCGGACCCACCAGCCGTTCGGGCCGGAACCCGTGGAACGGGAACAGCACGTCCGGGTCGATCCGCTCGACCATGGCATGCAGGTCGGCCGGGCTGGCGTGACCCGAGGACCCGGCGCGGACGGTGTCGATCCGCAGGTGGTCGAGCCAGTCGGTGAACGGTCCCCAGTTGGCCATGAACGGGCCCAGCGGTTCACCCTGGGCGTGGACCCACACGGTGTCGGGCCCGATCGGCAGGTCGAGCATCGCGGCCGGGTCGTCCGGGTCGAGCTGGACCACGAACCGGTCCGGAGCTGCGGTGACCTCGGCCAGGGACACCTGCCGCAGCCCGACACCGGCTCGTACGGCGTTGGCCACCGCCGTCTCGTGCTCGGAGGTCTGGGGTCGGGTCCGGTCCCAGGTGGTGACCTCGGCGATCCCGCTGGCGGCCAGCACGGTGGCGATCGCGCCCGGCCACACCACGGTCCGACCGTGACTGCGGGCAGCGTCACACCAGCGTTGCACCCGCTCGAGGTCGCGTTCGTACAGGCTGACCAACTGCAGGCCGGGGCGCTGGCAGACCTCGCTGAACCGTCCCAGGATCTCTGCCTCGGTGGGGATCTCGGTCTCGTGGTCGCTGCTGAGGGTGGTCGCCTCACTGAGCAGGACGGCGGCCCGGTGAGCCCGCTCGACGAACCGGTGCGAGCGCACGCCGGCGTCGCGATGGAAGTTGAGGTCACCGGTGTAGGCGACCAGCCCGTCGGGGGTGTGGACCAGGATCGCGCAGGCGCCGGGGACGTCGTGGTCGACCGGCACCAGCTCGACGGTGAGGTCGCCGACCGTGACCGGCTCGGTGACCGGCTGCCAGCGGATCGGTCGACCGACCGGACCCTTCCCCGCCAGCGCGAGGGCCTCGTGGAGGCGGATCGTCTCGGGGCTGGCATGGACCGTCACCTCCTCGCGCACCTGGCCCAGCAGCCCGTCGTGGTCGACGTGGGCGTGGGAGACGAACAGGGCCAGTTCCCTGTCGTCAGGCGGATCCGGCGGGATCGATGCAGGGCGCTGGACCGGGTCGAAGAGCCCGGGGATCCAACGGGTCTCGCCGACCGCGACCCGGTCGTGGAGGTCGCGACCTGGTCGCGGGGTGACCGGTGGTCGGAACAGGTCCGGATCGGTGGCGATGTCGGAGCCGCAGTCGAACACCATCCG
>DVLP01000369.1 GCA_018715445.1 Candidatus Avipropionibacterium avicola
CACCTCGTTGTAGATCGCGGCGGACAGCCCGCCCAGGGTGATGTACGACAGCACGATCGCCGCGGCGACGATCAGCGCCACCCACAGCGGCCACCCCAGCAGGCGGTTGACGATGGTGCCGAGCAGGTACAGGTTCACCCCGGCGATCAGCACCTGCGCCGCGGCGAAGGAGATCGCATTGACCAGGTGGGCTCCGGTGCCGAAGCGTTTGCGCATGAACTCGGGGACCGAACGGACCTTCGAGCCGTAGTAGAACGGCATCATGACCACGCCGAGGAAGAGCATCGCCGGGATCGCGCCCACCCAGAAGTAGTGCATGGTGGGGAATCCGTACTGGGCGCCGGTGGCCGACATCCCCATGATCTCGACGGCGCCGAGGTTCGCCGAGATGAACGCCAGACCCGTCACCCAGGCCGGAAGGGACCGGCCGGAGAGGAAGAACTCGATGCTGCTGGAGACGCCGCGTTTGGCGAAGAAGCCGACGCCGAGGACGAACAGGAAGTACAGCGCGATCAGTACGTAGTCGATCCACTGCGCATCCAAACGGATGACCGTCTCCATCGGCGACATGACACATCCCTTCGGCGGTCCTGGGGGCCGCGATTCATCACGTACCCGGGAACGCTAGACCTCTTGACCGACCGTGGCAAGGGTCACGTCCGGCAGGTTGTCATCGCCAACCGGCGGGCAACTCCTGCGAGGTCGGCACCCATTCCTGGCGGGCGCCGTTGATCCGGTCGATCTCCCTGCGCCGACGCTCGGCGACCACCACGGCCAGGTAGTCCTCCGGCTCGAGGGGGCTCGGTGGCGGGGGGCTGGTGCGGGCGTAGATCTTGGAGGCGAGGTCCTTGGCGATCGAGGTCCGGGGATGGCGCAGCAACCGCTGGCGACGTTGGATGAACTGCCTGGCCGCGGTCAACAGTTCCGAGGGCACCCGGCCCAGCTCCAGACGAGCGGCCCACGCGGCCAGCTCGGGTGGCACCTCGGGGAGCTCTGTGGGCGGGCGAGGGGCCCGTACCCGTACCACCATGGTGCCGGCCAACAGGTCGCCGATCCGCTTGCCCTGGGGATGGAGGCAGGCACAGACCAGACCCCCCAGCAGGGCGGTCCAGGGCGCGACATCGACCGCCCAGAAGGTGATCCAACGGATCAGGGCGTGACGGAAGCGGATCACCCCGCCGTCATCGCGGGTCACGCGCAGCCCGGTGGCCAGGGCGCCGACCGTACGGCCCCGGGTGAGGGTCTCGGTCGCGATCGGGTAGCCCAGCGAGATCAGGATGTAGCCGATCAGGTCGACCGAGTTGAACAACGCATCGGACTCGCCGCGGACCCGCCACAGCACCCAGGTCCACAGCAGGTTGCCGATCAGCACGATGACCATGTCGACCAGCGCGCTCAGCACCCGGGCCGGGACTCGGGCGGGCCGGACCTCGAGCAGCACCGCGTCACCGGTGATGATCTGGGTCTCGTTGCCGCTGGTCGCCACCCGCTCAGGCTAGTCGACCGCAGGGGCGTTGACCGTGGTGGTGGATAGGGTGGCGCCCGTGGACCTCGACACCTTCGTGCTGGAGCACCGAGACGACTGGGACCGGCTGGACGAGCTCAGCCGGCGCTCGCGTCTGACCGGGGCCGAGGCCGATGAGCTGGTCGACCTCTACCAACGGGTCGGGACCCACGTCGCCGCCGTCAAGGGATCACGCAGCGATGCCGCACTGGAGGCGCGGCTGTCGGCCCTGCTGGTGCGGTCCCGCTCGGTGATCGCCGGGACCTCGACGCCGGCGATCCAGACGATCGCACGGTTCATCACGGTCTCGTTCCCGGCCGCGGTCTGGCGGGTGCGCTGGTGGTGGCTGGTCGTCTTCCTGCTCTGCGTCGGGCTGTGGGCCCTGCTCACCCTGCGGGTGATGAACGTGCCGGGCCTGGCCGAGTCGTTGTTGCCGGCCGAGGCGGTGAAGGACCTGGTCGAGTACGACTTCGAGATGTACTACAAGGAGAATCCGGCTGCCGAGTTCGCGCTGTTGATCCTGCTCAACAATGCCCTGGTCTGTGCGAACTGCATGATCACCGGCATCACCGTGCTGCCCACCGTGGCGCTGCTCTATCGCACGGTCGAGAACGTGGCGGTGATCTGCGCCTACATGATCCTGGCCGGGCGGGCCGACGTGTTCTGGGGTTTGTTGTTGCCCCACGGGTTGCTCGAACTCACCATCGTCTTCCTCTCGGCCGCTGCCGGCCTGCGGATGGCGTGGGCCTGGATCGCCCCCGGGACCCGGACCCGTGGCCGGGCGCTGGCCTCGGAGGGCCGCACGCTCGGCACGATCGCGATCGGCGCAGCCGGCTGGCTGGGGATCAGTGCGCTGGTGGAAGGCTTCGTCACGCCGTCGGTGCTGCCGGCCTGGGCGCGCCTCACGATCGGCTCGCTGGTCCTGCTGGCCTTCCTGGTCTACGTCGTCTGGTTCGGGCGCCGTGCGGCGGCGATGGGGGAGACCGGGGACCTGGCCGTGGGCGAGCGTTCGGCCGAAGCTCCCACCGAGGCGGCCCTCTGACGCGGGCGGGCTCGCGACGTAGTATCTGGACCCATGACCGATCAGCAGCTGGCTCCCGGGGCGGACACGATCGTCGACGAGCGGACCGAGTTCCGCCCCGACGACGGCGACCACGAGCGCTTCTCGCACTTCGTGCCGAAGGACAAGCTGACCGAGGCCATGGTCATGGGGACCCCGGTGATCGCCCTGTGCGGCAAGGTGTGGGTGCCCAGCCGTGACCCGCAGCGCTTCCCGGTCTGCCCCGAATGCAAGGAGATCTGGGAGTCGTTGCGACCCGGTGAGGGCGACGGCGGCGGCAACGACGGCGACAGCGAGGACTGACCCCGATCCCGTCGACCCCCGGTCCCAAGGGCCCACGACCCCCGAGCCCGTCGAGGGATGGACCCGGAGAACTGAGTTGACCTCAAGTCGGCTTGACGTGGTGGGATCCTTGCGTGACTGAGACCTCTTCCCCCGTGGCCGAGGCCGCGGTGACCGATGATCGGTCCCTGCGGATCCTGACGGTCGGCCTGTGCATCGGGATCACTGCGGTGGCCTTCGAGACCCTGGCGGTCAGCACGGCCATGCCTCGGGCCGCCCAGGACCTCGGCGCCCTCGGGTGGTATGCGTGGGCGTTCTCGATCTTCCAGGCGACGATGCTGTTCGCGACGGTGGCCTCGGGCCGGATGTGTGACCGGATCGGTCCGGTCCGCCCGATGGTGGCCGGGATGGTGGTCTTCGGGATCGGGCTGGCGGTGGCCGGCTCGGCCCCGACCATGTCCGTGCTGATCCTCGGCCGAGCGATCCAGGGCCTGGGCAGCGGGACGATGAGCGTGGCGATCTATGTCGTGATTGCGCGGTACTTCCCGGTGGACCGCAGGCCGCGGGTGCTGTCGTGGCTGTCCACGGCCTGGGTCGTGCCGGGCTTCGTCGGCCCCCTGATCTCGGGGTGGATCACCGAGCACTTCTCGTGGCACTGGGTCTTCGGCTCGGTGATCCCGGTGGTGCTGATCGCCGCACTGTTGTTGGTCCCGATCCTGGTGCGGGCCGAGCGCAACGAGACCGACCGCTCGCGCTGGGACCGTGATCCGGCAGCCAAGGAAGCCCCGGTCTGGGCGGCCGCGACCGCGGCTCTGGCCGTACCGATCCTGCAGTTCGCCCTGCAGTCGCCGCGGTGGTGGACGGTCCCGCTGCTGGTGGTCGCGCTGGGGCTGCTGGCCCTGGGCCTGCCGCGGCTGATGCCGGCCGGGATCTGGACGCTGCGGCCCGGGCTGGGGCCG
>DVLP01000370.1 GCA_018715445.1 Candidatus Avipropionibacterium avicola
CCCGAGGCCACCCAGGTCTGGGTGGGCAGGATGATCGACGAGTCCAGCCCGACGACGTCCTCGCGGGCGGTGACCATCGACTTCCACCACTGGCGCTTGATGTTCTCCTTGAGCTCCACACCGAGCGGCCCGTAGTCCCAGGCCGACCTCGTACCGCCGTAGATCTCCCCGCAGGGGTACACGAAACCGCGACGCTTGCAGAGGCTGATCACGTTGTCGAGTCGGCTGGCAGGGGCCATTCTTGTCACGCTCCATGAACACGAGGCGACCGGCACCCGGATGGCGTCGGTCTCGCCGACCCAGCCTACGCTGAGGCCATGATCGTCCTCACCCGGTTTCGCGTCGCCGAGACCGCCAGCGCTGATTTCGCCGAACGCGCCAACGCCGCCGTCGCCCTGCTCGAGTCGAAACCGGGCCTGCTCTCGCTGGATTTCGGGCGCAACCTCGACGAACCAGAGCTGTGGACCCTGACCACGCGGTGGGCCGATGTGGGCTCCTACCGCCGCGCCCTGTCGGGCATGGACTCCAAGATGGTGCTGGTCCCCCTGCTCAGCGAAGCCATCGACGAGCCGACCGCCTATGACGATGCCGACCTCGTCGGGGAGAATGTCCCTCGTGGCTGGCACTGAGAACACCAACGAACCGTCCGCCCTGCGACTGCAGGTGGAGCAGGTGAGTCGGCCACTGCTGGTGTGGCTGACCCGACTGCCGAAGATGGTCATCCCCCTGCTCACCATCGTGGTCCTCGCCGTCGGCGTGCTGGCCCCCTTGCCGATCGGGATCCCGGCACTGGCCCTGGTCCTGCTGTGGATGGTCTGGCTGGGCTACCTCGCTTGGCCGGCGGTCACCCCCGGTGGCCGCCTGTTGCGCGTGGCCACGGTCGCGATCCTCGCCCTGGCGATCGTGATGCGGCTGTGGCCGGTGCTGATGGGCTGATCCCCCTGGGTCAGGTGGTCAGTCCGGTGGTGATTTGACATCACCCGGCCGGACTATTGAAAATGGTTCCCATGTCGAAGATCTCGCGTGCGCTCGGCGTCCTGGTCTGTCTGGGCGCCCTCCTGCTCGGTGCTGCCTGCAGTCCGGACCGCAACGGTGGCGGTGAGCCCGGTCAGCTCACCGTCGTCACCTCGTTCTATCCGTTGCAGTTCATCGCCGAGCGCATCGCGGGTGACCACGCGAACGTCGAGAACCTCACCCAACCCGGCACCGAGCCCCACGACCTCGAGCTCACCCCGAAGCAGGTCGGATCGCTGGCCAGCGCCGATCTGGTCGCCTACCTGAGCGGCTTCCAGGCAGCCGTCGACGACGCGATCACCGCCAGCGGCGCCGAGGACTCCTTCGACGCTGCCTCCGTGGTCACCCTGCGCCGCAACGACGAGGGACACGAGCACGATCACGAGCACAGTGACGAGGACCACGACGAGGACGGCCACGACGAAGCCGAGCATGACGAAGAAGGCCATGACGACCACGACCACGGCGAGTTCGACCCGCACGTCTGGTTGGACCCCACCCAGATGGTCGCCATCGCCGAGGAGTTCGCCGCCCGGATGGTCGCGCTCGACCCCGACCACACCGACGAGTACGAGGCCAACCGCGACGCCCTGGTCAGCGAGCTCACCGATCTGGACGAGGAGTACGGGCAGGGTCTGGCCTCGTGTGAGCGCAAGGAGTTCATCACCTCCCACACCGCCTTCGGCTACCTGGCCGACCGGTACGACCTGGTCCAGATCGGCATCGCCGGGCTGAGCCCCGACACCGAGCCCTCCCCGAGCCGGATCGCCGAGATCCACGAGGAGGCCAAGGAGCACCAGATCACGACGATCTTCTACGAGACGCTCACCTCTCCCGCTGTGGCCGAGTCGATCGCCGGCGACCTCGGACTGACCACCGATGTCCTCGACCCGATCGAGGGCATCACCGCAGAATCGCGCGGGACCGACTATCTTTCGGTGATGCGCTCCAACCTGGAGGCGTTGCAGACTGCGAACGGATGCCAGTGACCGACCCCGCACCACCGCTTGCCGCCGATGACCTGCACGTCAGGCTCGGCGGCTCGCCGATCCTGAGGGGGGTGGGCCTCAGCGTCGGCGCCGGCGAGTCGGTGGCCCTGCTCGGCGGCAACGGCTCCGGCAAGTCCACCCTGCTGCGCGCCTGTCTCGGGCTGGTGCCGATCCAGTCGGGCACCGTCGAACTCTTCGGCACACCGCTGGCCCGGTTCCGGCAGTGGCGCTCCATCGGCTACGTCCCGCAGCACTCCACCGGGACCCTGCGCGGTGCCACCGTGGCCGAGGTGGTCGGCTCGGGTCGGATGGCCCTGCGGACCCCGTTCGTGCCCGCCGGGCCGCGCCACCGCGCCGCCGTCGACCGGGCGCTGCGCCGGGTCGATCTGCAGCAGCGCCGCCACGACGAGATCAGCACCCTGTCCGGGGGTCAACAGCAACGGGCCCTGATCGCGCGCGCCCTGGTCAGCGAGCCCGACCTGCTGGTCCTGGACGAGCCGACCGCCGGGGTCGACCTGCACCACCAGGGTGAGCTCGCCGACACCCTGGCCGGGCTGTTGGACGACGGCCGGGCCCTGCTGGTCGTGCTGCACGAGATCGGCCCCCTGGCTCCCCTGATCCAGCGCACGGTACGGCTTCGCGACGGGTTGGTGGTCGACCCCGGGACCGGCCCGGACGAGTCCGACCCGGCCTGCCACGAACCCGACATCGGCGATTCGGGCGGCGTCTTCGGACTGCCCGCTGACACGCTGGCCCATCCCGAGGCCGGCCGCGGCCGTGACGGTGGCAGCCGTGCTTGAGATCCTCAGCCTGCCGTTCATGCAACGGGCCCTGCTCGCCGCACTGCTCACCGGCCTGCTCGCCCCCACCATCGGCACCTATGTCGTGCAGCGCCGCCTCAGCCTGTTGGGCGACGGCCTCGGCCACGTCGCCATCGCCGGTGTCGGCCTGGCCTTCATCACCGCACAGTCCCCCCTGCCGGTCGCGGTGGTGGTCTGCGTGCTGGGAGCGGTGCTGATCGAGGCGCTGCGCCAACACGGCCAGACCAGCGGTGACGTCGGCCTGGCCATCCTGTTCTACGGCGGGCTGGCGACCGGCGTGCTGCTCTCCGGTGCTGCCGGCGCCGGGACCGGGACCCTCTCGCAGTACCTGTTCGGGTCGCTGACCACCGTCACCACCGAGGACCTGGTCGGGATCCTGATCCTCGGCACCGTGGTGATGGTGCCGGCGATCGGTCTGGCCCCGCAGCTGTTCGCGGTCTGCCACGACGAGGAGTTCGCCCGCGTCACCGGCCTGCCGGTGCGGTTCTACAACTACCTGATCGTGGTGCTGGCCGCCTTGACCGTTGCCCTGTCGATGCGCACCGTCGGACTGTTGCTGGTGAGTGCGTTGATGGTCGTCCCGGTCGCCGCCGCCCAGCACCTGGTCCGCGGCTTCACCGCCACCATGGCCGCAGCGATGGCGATCGGTGTGGTGGCCGCGGTCGGCGGTGCCGTCGGCTCGTACGGACTCGATCTGGCCCCCGGCGCGCTGATCGTGATCGTCTCCATCGTGGTCTTCGCGATCAGTTGGCCGGTCGGGACCCTGCTTCGCCGAGGTCGTACCATGGCCGATCATGAGCACGCCGAGCACTGACCCGGGCGCCGGATCCGGGCCGGCCCCCCGTCGTACCCGTCAACGCGCCGCGGTCGGGGAGCTGCTGAAGACCCAGGACGAGTTCCGTACCGCTCAACAGATCCACGACCAGCTGCGCAGCGACGGCGCCTCGATCGGGCTGACGACGGTGTACCGCAACCTGCAGACCATGGTCGATGCCGGTGAGGTGGACATGATCCGCACCCCGGACGGCGAGTTCTCCTACCGTCGGTGCGCGACCGGTCAGCACCACCACCACCTGGTCTGTCGCAGCTGTGGACGCACCGTCGAGATCACCGGACCCACGGTGGAGCGGTGGGCCACCCGTGTGGCCGAGCAGAACGGCTTCCGTGAGGTCAGCCACGAGTTGGAGATCTTCGGGACCTGTCAGGACTGCTGACCGGTCACGACATCAGGCGCCGCAGCGACCGGGTGAGGCTCTCCGGCATCGGATGCTCGGCGGCATCACCGCGCCACGCGCCGTCCCCGGCTGCCTCCATCCACAACCAGATCACCCGGTCACCGTGGCGGGCCACGCCCCAGGCGCCCGCGTGCTCGCCGGAGTCGTCGGTCCAGCTCAGATCGGTCCACGAGCCTGACCCCAACGGGGTGCTGAGGTCGTGCTGCTCGCCCTGCTCGCCGCCGAGCCGCCCGGCACAGCCCATGCCGTCGGCCAGGATCTGTTCCTGGGCAGTGATTGCATCAGCCTCACCCTGGAAGCTCATCACATAGGCGAAGGCACGCCCCCGGTCGTCGGGCAGCGAGAAGGACCGTCCGTGGACCGCGGTCCGGGTGGGGGGACCGTCAGCGGCGAAGGTCTGGCACGGGGCCTGCGGATCCGCGAGCGCCTGGCCCACGGTGTCACCGGCCTGCCACGACGCATCCGGCCAGACCAGGTCACCCGAGGTGGGCAACTGCACCGCGGTCACCGGCGGGCCGACCTCCCCCGTCGGCGGAGCGGAGGAGTCCGGGGCGTCGGGACTCTGCTCGACCGAGGGCGAGGACGGCGGCGGAGGCGGTGGATCGACCGGACCACCGGGCGCATCGTCGCTGCGCAGGGCGAGGACGACGACGCCGGCGATCACCCCGGCCACCACGGTGACCGCCAACACCGCGATCACGATCGCTGCGGTCCCCAGCCGCGGTCGCGACTGGGTGAGGGTGGTCGGCGGTTCGGGGGGTGCGCCGTAGCTCATCGGATCGATTTCACCTGCACGGGCGCCAGCCTGCCATACCATGGTGGCCCTGGCGGCCCGGTCCCGCGCCGTTGCGGCATAGAGTTCGGACCATGCGCGTGCTCCTCGTCGATGTGCCCGATGTCGTGGCCGATCCCCTCACCACCCAACTCGCCGGCCGGGCCGAGGTGACCACCCTGTCGGCGGACCTGCTGGATCCCTCCGCGCCGCTGGCCACCGAGCACGACGTGGTGGTGCACGGGCTGGGCAGCGGGAGCGACGAGGACGACCAGCTGCTGCGCTCCACCCTCGGCACCTGGAACCTGCTGCACTCACTGCCCCGCGGGCGCTACGTCCAGCTCTCCACGATGCAGGTGTTCGACGGCTACGACGACGGCTGGGACGTCCGGGAGAACTGGCAGCCCCGCCCGACCACCGATCCGTACGTCCTGGCCTGTCACCTGGGCGAGCTCACCGGACGGGACCTCACCCGGGGTCGTGACCTCACCACCGTGACCGTCCGTCTGGACGAGGTCGTCAGCAAGGAGCGCTTCGCCGCCGGTCCGGTGGGACCACGCTGGCTGCACCTCGACGATGCCGTGTCCGCCGTGCTCCGGGCGATCCACGCCGACCTCGGCGACCAGGCCCACGGCCGCTGGGCGATGCTGCATGCCGTCCGCGGTGACGGCCGGTTCTCCCCCGGCAGCGCCGAGAAGGACTTCGGCTTCCGTGCCGAGCACACCAGCCCCACCCACGACGGACCCAACCGCCCGAGCCTGCCGACCCTGGCACCGGTCACCGGACTGCAGCGCCCCGAGCGGATCACCCTGTACGGCGCCGGTGGACCCTTGGGCGCCGCCACGCTGCCGCTGGTGACCGAGCGTGCGCTGGTCCGCGCCACCGATGTCACCGATCTGGCGGAACTGGCCCGACGGCCACCGCAGTCGGAGGGCGCGCCCGTGCCGAGCCCGCTGTCGGCACCGCACGAGAACCTGGTGGTCGACGTCAGCGACGCGGAGCAGGTCCGGGCCGCCGCGGTCGACGCCGACTGCCTGGTCAACCTGTCGGTGGTCCGGGTCGACACCCGCGTGGCCTTCGCAGTCAACCTGCTCGGCGCCTGGCACACCGTCCGGGCCGCGGTCAGCGAAGGCGTCCCTCGGGTGGTCCAGACCGGCCCGACGCTGGCGATCGCGCCGTACCCGTGGGGCAGCACCCACGACCGTCGGGTGGACGGCACCCAGGACTTCCGCAGCGGTGACTGGATCTACCTACTGACCAAGATGCTCGGCCAGGAGGTCTGCCGGATCGTCGCGGAGGCCCACGGTCTGGCCTGCCCCGTGCTGTTGTACTGCGGCTTCTCGGTGGACCCGGCGACCCGACGGGCACGATCCGGCACCGGTCAGCCCCACAGCTTCTCGGTGTCCTGGGCCGATGCGGGGCGCTCGGTCGTCGCGGCCATGGACGTCGAGCGGCTGGACGAGCCCTCCCCGGTGGTCAACATCCTGGCGCCACAGCCGCACGACGCCTGGACCGTCGATCGCGCCCGGCGGATCCTCGGCTGGCAGGCCGAGGAGCGGCTGGACGAGCTCTGGTTCCACCCCCGGGTGCGCCAGGGCTGAGGTCCGGCCTCAGCCGCGCTCGACCAGCGGCAAGGACCGCAGGCCCCGTTCCAGGTGCCAGGTGGTGTAGGCCGAGACCAGACCACTGGCCTCACGACGGGTCCGGGCATCGGCGCTCGTGGTGGCCGCCCAGTCACCCTCGACCAGGGCGGCCAGCAGCTCCAGGGTCTGCGGCTGCGGCCGGGCACACCCGGGCGGTCGGCACTGGGCGCAGACCACACCACCCAGGGCCGGGACGAACCCCTGGTGCGGCCCGGTCAGCCCACACCGGGCACAGTC
>DVLP01000371.1 GCA_018715445.1 Candidatus Avipropionibacterium avicola
CCAGGTCGTAGTACTCGTCCTCGTGGGGGTTCCAGCGATACAGGCTGCGTGACATCTCGGCGCGCATGTGTCCTCGGAGGCGATCCTGGCCTTGGCCTCCGGCGCGGTCAACCCGGTCCTCGCCATCACCCGGTTGACCCTGCGCTCCAACGGAGCCGTCAACCGTACGTGGAGCAGCCCACGGCTCGGCCGAGCACGACGGCGCCGTTGCGACCGGCGATCACCGCACCGTCCTCGGCATACTTCAACAACTCCGCACTGTTCTGGGTCGCGACCGAGTGATCCTCGGCGGTGGCCACGGCCTGGGCCAGATCGGAGTCCTGGGTGCCGGTGTAGGAGACGCTACGCAGCCACCGCTGGAAGGCGCTGTCGGAAGCCAACACCTGGACGTCGGCGTCGGCGACCTGGTCGGAGCTGAACTTCTGGGGGATGTAGGCCACTCCGAGACGCTTGGCCACCGCCGGAGCGATCTCGGACAGCCCTGCGCCCTCTCGTTCGAAGAGGGTGACCACCGGCAGGACACCGCGACCACGCGGACGGAGCAGCAGGTCGCGGTCATCCCCCAGCTCATCGGTCCGGACCCGGGAGGTCTCGACGCCGTACGAGGAACTCACCGCTCCTTCACTGCGCCGGGCATGGAGCTCACGGATGATCTCGCGATGCTGGTCACTGGTCAGGTTGTAGCCCAGGATCACCACTGCGGCCAGTACGGCCAGCACGGCCGGCAGCGCACCGGTGGCCAGTCGGATCCCTGTCTGGGCAGTCGCGTCCTGGACGTCGGCCTGGGCGACGTAGCCGTACGCTCCGATCACCGCGGCGCCGGCCCAACCACCCAGGCCCTGGCCACACTTGCGGATGAACGACAGGATCGAGTACGAACCGCCCTCGGAGCGCACGCCGGTGCGCCACTCGCCGTAGTCGACGGTGTCGGCCTGCATCGAGAACATCAGCGCATTCGTGCCGCCGGTCCCCACCCCGAACAGGAACCAGCCCACGAGGCCGAAGGCCAGGTTGCCGTCGGGCACGAGATAGATCAGGACGAAGGCAGCGATCGTGACGACCGCTGCCCCCCAGATAGCCGTTGCGCTTGCCGAACCGGGTGGTGATGCCGGGGACCAGGGAGGCGACGATCACCGTCCCGATGGGCTGGGCCAGCATGAGCAGGGTGTACCAACCGGCATTGCCCAGGATGTGGCGCGCGTAGTACAACGCGACCGCGTTCATCGTGAACATGGACGCCAGCAGGAAGAAGGCGGCCAGGCACAGCACGATCAACGGTCGGTTCTGCCGGAGCATCCTGAAGGTGCGGCGCAGCGAGATCTGGGTGGCCCCGCGCTTCACCGACTCGCGGGTGTTGCGGAAGCAGATCAGGTAGAGCAGGACCGCCACCAGGCCGAGAGCGACGGTGGTGATGTGAACTGGAACCTGACCTGGTCGCCGGTGGTGTCCTGGAACTGCGGGGCGATCACCGCGGAGAGCGCGACGCTGGTCACCGAGCTGGCGATCGAACGGGCCCCCGACAGCTTCGACCGGTCCACCGGATCCTGGGTCATCGCCGCTGACAGCGATCCGTGCGGGATGTTGACGAAGGAGTAGGCCAGCTGGAACAGCGCGTCCAGCAAGAAGATCCACGCGATCGTCAGGGCCGGGCTGAGCCCTGACGGGACGCTGAACAGCAGCACGAAGACGATGGCCAGGGGCGTGCTGCCGAACAGCAGCCACGGTCGCAGGCGGCCCCAGCGGGTCTTCGTCCGGTCGGCCACCTGCCCGGCGATCAGGTCGGAGACCCCGGCCCACACCTTGGTGACACCGTAGATGGTGCCGGCCACTGCGGCCGGGATCCCTGCGATGTCGGTCATGTAGACCATCAGGAACATCGAGGTCATCATGAAGGTCAGGTTGTTGGCGACGTCCCCGAGGGCGTACGAGAACACCTTCCCGCCCGTCAGCGACCCGGTCGCCCGTGGTGGCTTCCTACTCATCTCCGCTCCTTGCCCGTCGACACCCCAAGGCTAAGCCCATCACCTGCGAAGGGGGGTCAATCGTGTGAGGGCAGAAAAAAACCCCGTCCGGAGGGGTGGAGGTCCTCCGGACGGGGCAGCTGCTGCCAGGCTGTGGCTCAGCTCTGGTCGTTGACGTCGTCGAGACGGTCCTTGACCTCGCCCTCGGCCTGATGGAGCTTGCCCTTGGCCTGGTCCTTCACGCCTTCACCCTGCATCCCGAGGTCATCGGTGGCGCCGCCGAGCTTCTGCTTCGCCTCGCCGATCTTTTCCTCGGCCTTGCCCTTGAACTTGTCGAACGTACCCGACATTGGTGTTCTCCTTCTGGTTGCGTCGACCCTGTCGAGGGGCCGACTGGTGGGCAGGTGGGACTGTGGGGGCCTCAGGCCCGTCGACGCGCCACCGCACCGTAGATGAGCAGCACGATCAGCGAGCCGATCACCGCGGTGATCAGCGACCAGAACCAGCTACCGCTCAGCTCCAGGCTGAACTCGCCTTGGAAGATCAGGTTGCCGAGCAGACCGCCGACGAGGGCGCCGATGACGCCCAGCACAATGGTGGCGAGGATCCCGCCGCCCTGCTTGCCCGGCAGGATCAGCTTGGCGATGGCGCCAGCGATCAGGCCCAAGATCAGGTAGAAGAGGATGGTCATGAT
This sequence comes from Candidatus Avipropionibacterium avicola, assembly GCA_018715445.1. Lineage (GTDB taxonomy): Bacteria > Actinomycetota > Actinomycetes > Propionibacteriales > Propionibacteriaceae > Avipropionibacterium > Avipropionibacterium avicola. The sequence goes on from DVLP01000371.1 coordinate 2,656, forward strand.
GAAGCCTTCCGGACGATGGTCAACGATGGGGCGCCCCGGTGGCTTGAGACGTTCTTCATCTTCTCTCACCCGGGACTCAACGTCAAGCAGGGCAGCAGCCTCAGCCGTTGAGCTGTCGACGATGCCCGGCAACGACCTGGTCGGCGACCGTTGCCAGCTTGGCGTTCAGGCGGTTCGAGGTGGTCCGCAGGATCTCGAAGGCCTCCTCGTCACTGATCCGGTGGTACGCCATCAGGAGCCCGACGGCCTTGCCGATCTCCCGGTTGGAGGCGAGGCCGTCCCGCAGGGTGCGCACTTCCTCCTGGTCGAAGGCCGCCTGCAGGGCGACCGTGCAGAAGGCGGCCACGATCGAGGCCTGCTCGACACCTTCGTCGGTGAAGCCACCGGGACGATCGCTGAACAGGTTGAGTGCGGCCACCTTGTGTTGGCGGTGCATGATGCGGAAGCCGAGCATCCCGCGGACCTCGGTGGTGCGCAGCACGGCTTCGCGCAGCACCGGCCAGGGGGCATCCGGCTCGGTCAGGTCCGGAGCCAGTTGGGGCGTGGCGTCGAGGACAGCATCGACGCACGGCCCGGCCCCGAGCTCACGTTCCAACCGGTCGACCGTGTGCGCGACGTCGTCGGTGGCCGCGGCCGTGCTCCACTGGTCACCGTGGCGCAGCATCAGGCTGGCGTGGTCACAACCGGTGACCAGGGTGGTGGCAGCCCGGCAGACCGAGTCGTAGGCCCGTGTCCAGTCGTCGCCGGTGTAGACCAGATCGCCGAGCTGGGTGAACAGCTCCAACGACCGTTGCTTGGCCTTGTCGGCACCTGCCGCCATCACGAACCCTCCGTCCCGTGCGTCCGACCGGTCGCACTCGCAGCAGGATACGAGTCGGGACAACTGTGGACGTCTCGGGTGCTGGTGGGTGGTTCCTCGGGCACAATCGTCTCGTGACCAGCGATGAACGCCTCAGCCGCGCCGAGCAGGTCGACGCCGCAACCCCGGCCAGCCGCAATCGGGTCGTGGACTTCCTACGGGCCGCTGCGATCACCGTGGTGGTCCTGGGGCACTGGACGATCGTCGCGGTCGACGACACCGGGATCCACCCCCACGGGGTGCTCGACGCAGCCCCGTGGACCCATCCGCTGACCTGGGTGTTCCAGGTGATGCCGATCTTCTTCCTGGTCGGCGGCTACAGCAACGGGTTGTCGTGGCGCTCGGCCCGCCGCAAGCAGATCGGCTACGGCGAGTGGTTGCGGACCCGGCTACGACGCCTCGGCATCCCGCTGGTCTCGTTGTTGTTGCTGTGGTTGGTGATCTGCGTGATCGGCTGGTTCGCCGGGGCGACACCGGCGACCCTGCAGCTGGCCTCCCAGATGGCGATGATCCCGACCTGGTTCCTGGCCGCGTACCTGATGGTCATCGTGGTCGCTCCGGGGTGCCTGGTGCTCTGGGAGCGGTTCGGTTGGTGGTCAATCCTGGCCGGCGTACTGCTGGCCGGCGCGGTCGATGCGGTGAGCATCGGTCTGGACCAGCCGTTGCTGGGCTATCCCAACTACCTGTTGGTGTGGGCGGCCTTCCACCAGTTCGGCTTCGCCTGGTTGGACGGTCGGCTCGCCGGGCTCGGCAAGCGGATCGGGTTGATGATCGTCGGAGCCGTCGGCCTGGGGTTGCTGGTCGGGCTGGGACCGTACCCGGTGTCGATGATCACCGCGGGGACCGACGAGATCAGCAACTCCAGTCCGACGCGGGTGACGATGGCCTTCCTGGGCATGCTGCAGGCCGGTCTCGCGTTGCTGGTGGAGAAGCCGCTCGAACGGTTGCTGCGACGGCCGCGGCTGTGGTTCGTCGCCGTGGTGGTGAACCAGCGCATCATGACCTGGTTCCTGTGGCACCTGACCGCCATGGTCGGGCTGACACACCTGCTGCTGGCCGTCGGCGGCTTCGGCCTGCACCTGCAGCCGCTGAGCGCTGTCTGGTGGGCGACCCGCCCGGTCTGGTGCCTGGTGCTGTTGGGCATCACCGCGCTGTTCGTGCTGGTCTTCGGGCGATTCGAGAACGCCCGGCCCGACGACCGACCGGCCCCGGCGCCGTGGCGACCCGTGCTGGCGGCGATCTGCGTCATCGCCGGTCTGGCCGTGATGGCTCCGGCCGGCATCGTCGACGACTCGGGCGTGCACTGGGTCTGGCCGGTGCTGCCCGTGCTCGGACTGGCCGTGTTCGGCGTGCTGAGACTTCCGATCGCACGCGTCTCCCGCTCCTGAGCCCGGCGCGACGCGGCGCTGGTTGACGGGCCCGGTTGACGGGTTTGGGGGGCGGAGTCGGACGATCGGTCGGCAGGTGTGGACGTACGGTCGGGTGCGCTCGGCGTCCGGCCACAAGGCTGGGACCATGACAACGACTGCCTCGTGCCCACCCGAGACGGGAGCGGCG
>DVLP01000372.1 GCA_018715445.1 Candidatus Avipropionibacterium avicola
GCGCCGCAGGGCTGCTGCCTGACGGGCGGCGTCGTACTCGGTGGTGATCCGCGCGTGGGCGGCGATCGCGCGCCGGCGCCGCTCGGCCGGTGAGGTGACGGCCTCACGCAGTGCCTCGACCAGAGCAGCGACATCGTCGGACGGCACCAACCACCCGGTCTGCTCGTCGACCACCTCACCGACCGCGGTCACATCCCCGGCCACACAAGGCAGGCCGGAGGCCATCGCTTCGAGCAGCACGGTCGGCAGGCCGTCGGCATTGCCGTCCGAGCCGATCACGAAGGGGGCCACGAACAGGTCACACCGCCGCATCAGCTCGATCACTTCGGCCTGGGTGCGCGGGCCGAGGAACCGTACGGCCTCGCCCACACCGAGCGCATCGACCAGGTCCTCCAGCCCGGGCCGGACCGGGCCGTCCCCGGCGATGTCGAGGGTGCAGTCCACGCCGTCGGCGCGCAGTCGGGCGACCGCTTCGATCGCCAGGTGCAGGCCCTTCTTCTCCACAAGCCTTCCCACGTTGAGGAGTCGGACACTGCCCGACACCGGGCGCTCGGTGCGACACCGGAACCGGGACAGCTCGAGACCGTTGCGGACCAGGTGCAGCCGCTCGGTGGCCCCGGTCGGGAGGACACGGCGCAGGTGGTCGAGGTTGTAGTCGCTGATCGTGACCGCGTGATGGGCCTCGGTGAACTTGGTCGCCAGGTCCACCGGGTCCACGTCGGCGTGGAAGATGTCCTTGGCGTGGGCGGTGAACGAGTACGGCAGGTCGGCGATCCGACCGGCCAGGCGGGCCACCGTGGTCGCCACCGAGGCGAAGTGGGCGTGCAGGTGGACCACACCGTGCTCGCGGGCCAGTCGGGCCAGGGCCACGGCCTGACCGGCATCGTCGTGGCTCACCTGCTGCAGTTGGGGAAGGGCATCGGCCAGACCTGCGGTCAGCTCGGGGCCGAGGTCCTGCCACCCGGCCCACCAGGACCGCGCACTGGTGGCGCGCTCAACCTGGATCACCGGTGCCTTCACCCGGGCCAGCTCGGGGTGGAAGCGGACATCGGTCGGTGGTCGCAGCGAAAAGATCACCAGCTCCTCACCGGCGGCCTCGCGGGCAAGGATCTCGGTGACCACGAAGGTCTCGGAGAACCGTGGATACATCTTCAGCACATAGCCGATCGGACCGTTGGAGCCGACCGTGGTCCCCCCGAATCCGGACGGCGTGGGCTCGGGCTGCATGGCGTCAGACGGCATGGGGTTCCTCCTGCTGGAGACGGATGTGGGTGCTGGGGCGATCGAGCAGGGTGGCCGCCAACTGCGGCACCCGGGAGAGTCCGGCCAGGTCGATCCCGGCACGGAGGATGCGGTGCCCGACCTGACGGGCGAAGAAGTCCTCGACCGCGGCGGTGGTCAGCCGGGCCAGCGGCATCGTCTCGACCATGCCGGCGGCAGCGAGGGAGATGGCCCGGCGCCGCTGCTCGTCACGCCGCTCCACGCGTGGCACGACCAGGGCGGGGGTGTCGGTGGCCAGCACCTCGGTGACGGTGTTGTAGCCACCCATGGAGACCACCGCAGCGGCCGAGGCGATCCGACGCGGCAGGTCGTCGACCCGCTGCACCACCTCCACCCCGGGTGCTGCCACCGCCCTGACCTCGGCGACCGCGTTCGGCGGCATCTGGGGTCCGGTGACCACCAGGTGCTCATGACCGGGTGGCGGTGCCGCAGCCGCAGCGATCCGCGCCAGGGCACTGCCGTCGGATCCGCCACCGAGCACGGTGAGCACCTGCGGCATCGGCTCGGTGCCGTCCAGCGCATGGGAGAACTCGTCCAAGGGGTCGGGTCGGCCCTGCGAGAGGTAGCCGGTCGCGGTCGCCCGACGGGCCAGTGCGGCCGGGACCTCGCCGCTGAGTCGTGGGTCGTAGATGGTGGGGTCGCCGTACACCCAGACCGCGTCATAGGCCGCAGCCACCTGCTCGGCCCCGCCGATCCGGTCCCACTCTGCGGTGGTGACCGCCGGGTCGTCGAGGACCTCCCGCAGACCGAGGACGGTACGACCACCACGGCGACGGATCCGGGACAGCACGGACCGCAACTCGCCGTCGATGCCGTACGGGTGACGGTCCACCACGAACAGGTCCGGGGCGAGCTCGGCCAGTGTGGCGTCGAGGACCGCGGCCCGCAAGGACGCCAACTCGGACAACGATCCGCCCAGGTGACGCGGGACGTAGCCACCATGGTCCGGGGCCACTCCCGGCAGCACCATCCAGTCCCACCCCGACGGCAGGCTGTCCCGGGCCACCTCGGGGTGGCCGGCGATCAGCACGCCACGGACCGGCTGACCGGTCAGGCCGGGCAGCTCGGCGGCGAGCGCGTGGGCCAGGGCACGGTTGCGGCGCGCATGTCCGAGGCCGACCGAGTCGTGGGAGAACATCGCGATCGTGATCATGGCGCTCCTTGTGGTGCTCGAGCTGGTGGTGCTCGGGGATGACTCCACAGTGACGAGCGAGGGTGAGTGCTCGATGAAACCGACATGAGGATCTGCTCATCTACGATGAAGCGGTGACCGACAACCCGTCTCCCACCGTGCCCGTGACCGAGCAGGTCAACCCCGCGACCCGCACCATCGACACCGCCGCCACGCTGGACCAGGTCCGGATGATGAATGAGCAGGACGCCGGGGTCGCGAGTGCGGTGGCCGCGTGCGCACCGGTCATCGCCGAGGTCGTCGACCGGGTCGCCGACCGCCTGCGCGAGGGTGGGCGGTTGTTCTACATCGGTGCCGGGACGGCCGGGCGGTTGGGTGTGCTCGACGCCAGTGAGATCCCGCCCACCTTCGGCGCCGACCCGAGTCTGGTCACCGGGATCATCGCCGGTGGGCCGACCGCGCTCACCAACGCCGTCGAGAACGCCGAGGACGATGCCGATGCCGGCGCCGAGGACCTGCGGGCGGC